>NZ_CAWUDN010000186.1:0-8086 GCF_963920915.1 Nostoc sp. PCC 9305 | reverse complement strand
GTTAGGAGTTAGGAGTTAGGAGTTAGGAGTTAGGAGTTAGGAGTTAGGAGTTAGGTGTTAGGTGTTAGGAGTTAGGTGTTAAAATTCATAACTTCTAACTCTCAACTCCTAACTCCCCTAACTCCTCTAACCGTCGCAGCTGAATTTGATGCAGGCGCGGGCCAACAATTGATACCACGGTGAATTCGAGATTTTGATAACAGAAGATTTCGCCTTTGGCCGGAATTTTCTGTAACTCATACAGCAAAAAGCCCCCTAGTGTTTGATATTCTCTGGTCAGGGGCAAATTGAGATGTAAAACTTCGTTGAGGTCTTCAAGGTTGATTTGTGCTTGCACCAAAAATTTTTGCTCACCTAACATCTGAATCAGTAAGTCTTCACTGCTTTCAAGGTCGTTGGGATCGCCAATAATTTCGGCAATGACATCTTTGATTGTCACTAGTCCCACAGTACCGCCAAATTCATTAACTACCATGACCATAGCGGGTTTCTCTTGCTGCATCATGGGCAAAAGTTCACTCAAGGGCGTGTGTTCTGGAACAAACCGAGCGGGACGCATCCAAGGTTGGATCTGTGTGTCTAAACTGAGCTTTCCGACAGCCAAAGGTTGTGCCAAATCTTTAAAATAAACAATGCCGCGAACATCGTCTAAAGATTCACCAATTACGGGATAGCGAGAGTAACCAGTAGAAGCCATTTCCCTAAGTAATGTCTGGAAGGTAGCATCTTTTGGCAGTGTGATAATACTGGTGCGCGGGATCATCACATCTTGCGCCATGACATCCCCAAACTCGAAGACATTATTGAGCAATTCTCGCTCTGCACGCTGTAAACCAGTAGACCCCCATTCTGTAGAGATGATCAGTTGCAATTCTTCGGGAGTTACAGGCGGTCGCCAGCCTTGACCTGTGTATTGGATGCCAAAAATTCGTAATAAAAAACGAGTTGATTGGTTAAGAATCCAGATGAAGGGGCCAAAAAAACGCACGATCGCTTTTACCGGAGGCCCCAAAAACCTTGCTAGCTGTTCTGAGTACAGCATAGCCAAGGATTTGGGGCATAATTCTCCGATCACAATTTGCAAATAGGCAATCAAGAAAAAGGCAATGGGAATTGATAGGGAATGGGCGAGGAAGGTAGTCATCCCACTAGGTAAAGGCCAGGATCTTAACCAGGCATTCACCAGCACGACAATCGTACTTTCGCCAATCCATCCCAGTGCCAAACTAGAGAGGGTAATACCTAACTGGGTGGTAGATAGCAGTCGGTCAATACTGCGTTGTAACATTTCTACAGCGATCGCAGGAATATCCCCAGCTTTAACTAGCTGGTGAATACGCGATCGCCGCACGCTCACCATCGAAAATTCCGCCGTCACAAAAAAGGCATTTATGGCAATCAGTAGTAGCACTGATAACAACCGCAGCGCCACTTCTATCAAACTTAAATTCGGAAAACCACTCACCGCCAAAGCTCGTGTAAAACTCACGCCCTCCATTTAGGGGGAATAGGGAATAGGTTACAGGTTACAGGGTACAGATTATTCCCTATCACCTGTCACCTATCAGCTCTCCCCTAATCCCAATGCCCAATGCCAATCTACCTTTCTACAGGAATATTCGATGCCTCTAGCTTCAATTGTTGAGCGGGATAATCAGTGAGAGCAAGTGATATTTTCTTGACATCATCAAGTAAAGCTGTAGGAATGCTCACTGTACCTGAAAATGCTGGCCCATTTACAGGCAATTCTGTTGGTAAACCCTCTGTACTTGCACTCAGGGTTCGTCCTTTGTCATCGGTAACATCTAAGAAACTATACAAGAAGCGCACAGAATCCTTACCTTTGTTCTGCATTTTCACTTTCAGTAGTAAATCACCACCAGAGTAGCGAGCAGATTGCACTGTCATTGTTACACCCTGACTTTGGGCAGTAACCGGAAAACCTGGTAGGGGCTTTTCTTCAACTACTTCTGGGGGTTTTTCCTCTGGCTTCTGCTTGCTGCTATTGGTTTCTTCATCATCTTCTTCAGGCTTTTCCGATTTAGCGGCTTTAGTCTTACCCTCAATTCGCGCCTTGACTATTTTGAGAATTTCTTCCTCTTTTAATAGCACTAGCCCTCCCTGTTGAGAGCTATTTGCCTTATTGCTGGCAAATTTGGTTGTGGGACGCCCATCTGGTGTGCTAACGCCTTTAAGCGCTGAACTCCCCAGTTCAAAGCCTAAAAACGCGCTCACAGAACCTGCTCCCATCATCAGAATTAACAAAATCAAAGTAAGAAGTACAGTAGAATTTATTTTCATCGTTGACAAGCGATCGCAATAAGAATGCTGGTCTATTTAAGAATAGTGAAGCTTTTGACCTCAATCCTTAAAGGAACTTAATCAATATTAGTTTGCACTATATCTATGATCAAATTATGTAGTATAAAAATCTAATAAACTATTGTCCAGTATTCACACGTGGTAAATTTGTGCTATATTCATGGAATTGGCTAAACTCAGTGCGTGAGGTATTTTTCTCACTCTAAAATTAGCAAACAAGGTTGACCTAAGAGTTGAAGTAATTTTCTCGTAGCAACCCACAACCCAAAAAAACAAGCGCCTTTGGCCGATTGGGGAGGCAACGAACTCATAATTCGTCTTCAGGCTGGTTCGATTCCAGCAGGGCGCACTGAACGATCAAAAAATAGTAATAGACGGAATTAGGGGAGAGGTGACAGGTGACAGGTGATAGGGAATAATCTGTACCCTGTAAGCTGTACCCTATTCCCTTCTTCACTCCCCAATCTTACCGAGATGGTAATGTTTCAAACCTGAATTCTGTTCCTACTTTAAGTTTGTTGCTATAGCGAGGAGACACGAGCAACGATGTGTCATAAGGATTTGGTAAATCAGGAGTACGAATATAAGGATCGTTGCCAACTTGCTGAGTCAGGGCATCATGATATAAAGTATTAACCAAATTAGCATCGCGGGCAATTTCATTTTCTGGGAAGGAACCACCGAAACCAGAACCAGATCCGAAAAATGAGTCTAGCTGACGCTTGAGGCTGCTACTATTTTCGTAGAAATTGCGATCGTGACGAAAATAAGCTCGTTCAAATACATCATTCATAGTTTCAGAATTGGGTGTTGCCGTTTGGGCAGATGCAATAGAGGGAAAAGCAATACCAGCAGCAAGCAGCACCAATAAACCACCAAAGGTTTTAAATTTTATACGCACGTTTCTGACTCCTCAACTTTTGCTTTGGGCGAATCTTAATTTATGCTGAAGTTCAGAACTCTGATGAGTTCAACCTTTGGTGTAGCACAACTTTTAATGTTTTGTAATGACGTATCCTACTGAAACTCTTACCCACTCAGATATTTGGGCAACCACTTCTGATTTGACCACTTTACGCCACAAGCTATTAGATTTATTTTGCCAACTTGCTTATCAAGAGGGTGATTTTCTCCTATCTTCTGGGCTGCGTAGTTCTTATTACGTCAATAAGACACAGGTAACACTCCATCCTCAAGGCGCTTTAGCAGTCGGACGATTACTATTTCCTTTATTACCTGTAGATACACAGGCTGTAGGTGGTTTAACAATGGGAGCCGATCCAATTGTGACAGCAGTGAGTATAGTTTCTGTTTATGAAAACCGCCCAATCCCAGCGCTGATTATTCGCAAGGAAGCCAAAGGTTATGGGACAAGAGCTTATATAGAAGGCCCCAGTTTACCAGAGGGCGCAAAAGTAGTAGTTTTGGAAGATGTAGTCACAACTGGGCAATCTGCTCTCAAAGCGGTTGAGCGTCTTAAAGATGCAGGTTATACCGTAAATCAAGTAATTTCACTGGTAGATCGACAACAAGGGGGAGGTGAGTTGTACCAGTCAGCGGGGTTGAAGTTTGAAACTTTGTTTTCGATTCAGGAAGTTCAAGAACGCTACCGACAACTTGCCAATTCATGAACAAAAGGAGATAGATAAATATGCAAGCAACAGTATCTACAGAACTAACACAAGAAAAAGTCGATAAAGCTGTGAATGCAATTCTTGAAGTACTAGGAAAGCCAGAAAATGATTTACACCACAAAGCGTTAACAGCTTTTCAGAGTGGCGATTATCAAACTGTAAAGAGACTGGCATCTACCAACTTGACTGATGATTATTGCAAAGCTTTGGGATATCTGGGAGGAGCGCTGAAGCTGACTCCAAACACTGATACTATTTTGGCGGAATCGGCTCGTAGTGCAGCTGAATTTGTTAAAGAAAAAGCATTGCAGCACCTTGGTATTAAGATCGCTGATGCTTTGAATTAATCAATGCAAGTGCCAGGCGATCGCTTTTAGGACTTACGCGTGAGTTACAAAATAACGTAGACGCTTCTCTACGAGACGCTACGCGAACGGCTTGCCGCAGGCTACCGCAGAGGCGCAGAGGACACGGAGAAATCAGAGTTTAAGAGATATTTTGCGTAAGTCCTAGCTTTAAATAAATCAAAAAAAAACTCCTGAAAAAATAAGTCAAATCCTCTTCCCTTCTGCCTTCTGCCTCCTGCCTTGTTTCTTGAAAGAGGGATTACTTCATCGGTAAGGTGAGGGTGAATGCTGTTTGACCAGAAGGTGTTAAATCAAGGGTGAGGTCGCCCCGATGTGCCCTGGCAATTTCTCGGGCTAGGCTCAGTCCTAGTCCGATTCCTTCTATCTTGCGGTTACGTGAGGGATCGCCGCGATAAAATCGGTCAAAAATGCGTAGGCGAAGCCCGTCGTAGACATCGCGATCGCTTAGTGGAATATCTTCTGATGCATTGACAATAGTAACGTGAAGAGTTGTTGGAGTTTGATGAGTACGAATTTTTATCCAGCCGTTGGCGAGATTGTATTTAATTGCATTACTAAATAGGTTTTGCAAAATTTGAATTAAAAGATCGCGATCGCCTTTTACCCACAACCCATCAGTAAAGTCAGTTTGTACTGTCAAATGGGGAGCTAGCATTTCCACATCTTCTAGCATCTCCATCAGCAACTCAGACATATCCACTTCAACCAGATACAAGCTCATTTTTCCGGCATCTGCCAGAGATAGCAACAAGAGTTTTCGCATAATTCCACTCAGGCGGCGCACCTCATCTAACAGATTGCTTAAGCGCTGTTGTACTTCACTACCGGGATCGACCTGTTGGAGTGTTCGTTCTAGTTCGCCTTGCAAAATAGTCAGTGGGGTTTTCAATTCATGAGCCGCGTCACCACTAAAGCGGGAAGCTTGGGTAAAACTCCGTTCCAAGCGTGACAACATCAGGTTAAACACTTGAATCAGTTCGACAAATTCAACATCAGTTGTCCCAATGGGAATTCGCTGATCTAGCCCTTTGACAGTTACCTGTTGAATTACGCCCGTTAATTGCCGGATGGGACGTAAAGCACCGCCAGAAACTAACCATGCTCCCACCGCAACTAGTAGCAGCGCTCCCGGAATTGAAACCAGGAAGATATTGCGAATGGTAGCCATATCTCGATCTACGGCTTGCAAGCTAACGGCAATGGCAACCTGAGCATTGGGAAATTTAGTTGCTCCAATCCGCCAGACTGCTGTTGCCGTCTGCTCTGTGACAAATTGAGATGGGCGTGGCCGAATCAGTGGTGGCCGCTCGATCGATGGATTTGTATTGGAGGGTAAAGGTGGTGGTTCTCTTTTCGGGGGCGGTGGTAGAGGTGTCAATTGCAGACGCTTCAGCAACAGACGATTCACCTCAACATCGGCAGGTAGGGAGTTGGATTGATAAAGTATATTGTTATTTGCGTCCAGCACCACTAGGGCGACAGGGGTTTTTGTATTTGTTCCGAAAGTATAAGATAATGAATCTTCGTAAAACTGCCATCGCGAGCGATTGCGTGAGTTTTCTCTTCTGGGAAAGGCTGCGCCAGCGGGAGGTTCCTCTCGTGGAGGGAAGTTCGGAGCTGCCCGCATCAAGTTATTTAATAGTTCTGCATCTAGGCGGCTAATCTTAGCATTGTAAATCTGAAACCAGGAAACTGCGCCAAATCCGACTAATGTGCTGCCAGCTAGAGCCGCAGACAACAGAGCAATGCGGAGTCGAAACGAAGGAAGTTTCATGATGATGAATCTGGCTTGCGAAATCGATATCCAACCCCTCGAATGCTTTCAATCCAGACTGCTTCATCAAGGGGGTCAATCTTTTTCCGAATTCGCTGGATACAAACATCCACAACGTTGGTGTTGGGGTTAAAGTCGTAGCCCCAAACGTGTTCCAGGATTTGGGTACGAGTGAAAACCCGTCCGGGAGAACGCATGAGATATTCTAGAAGATTAAACTCGCGGCTGGTGAGTTCTATGGCCTGATGATTGCAAGTTACTTCTCTAGTGATGCGATCGAGTTTGATCGGCCCAACGCAAAGTAGATTTTGGCGCTCGCTTACACTCCGGCGCACAACTGCATGAATTCTAGCCGCTAACTCTTCCACAAAAAACGGTTTAGCTATATAGTCATCCGCTCCTAAATTTAGCCCTTGCAAGCGATCGTCTAGTTCATTCCGAGCCGTCAGCAAAATCACCGGAGCATTCCGACCTTGCCGCCGTAATAGTTTTAGAATTGATAGTCCATCTTTTCCCGGCATCATAATGTCGAGTATTATCGCATCATATTCGTTGTCTAATGCCCGCAGATATCCGTCATCACCGTTATCGCAGTAGTCTACAACAAATCCTTGCTCCTTTAGTCCAGCCCGGACAAAGTTAGCAATTTTCGCTTCATCTTCAACAAACAGAACGTTCACAAGTTTTTATTAATTCATATATTCTTCTATTCTAAATTCATTATTTTTTATTAAAATTACAAAACTGTAATTTAGAAAATAGAAAAGCTGTAATTTTGAGGTGGCTTAATTAGAAATATGAACACCCTAGCTTTTGAAGGTTGATTTTTATGAATATTCGTCGAGTTTTAGCCGTAGCAGCGATTCCTTTTTTGATTGGTACATTCGGTTTTGTTGCACCTCATCAGGCAAATGCCGCTAATCCATCTCATCGGAACGAAGAGATTTCACAACAGCCCAACAAACGGCAAATATCTGATGAAAAACCACAAATCAGACATTCTAAACCCCGTCCACATCAGAAAAAGCGTTCTCCCCAACGTCCCCAAGCTCATAATCAGGAAGTAGGTCAAAACCTGGTAGAACACAATAACCGCTAAATTATGCACCCTTGCATTTCGCCTCCCCTTCAGTGGCGATCTCGTCAGAGTATTGTTGTTTATAAATTACAAAACTGTAATTTATAAACAGGGCAGACTGTTATTTTGGGAAGACTTAATTAGAAATATAAACCTTTGGAGATTTAATGATGAATATTCGTAGAGTACTAGTAGTGACAGCGATTCCTGTTCTGGTTGGCACATTTGGTTTTCTTTCACTCAATCAAGCAAATGCCGCTAATCAATTCGATCGAATTGCACAGGCGCAACAACCGCCCAACGAAGCATCAAACGAACGGCCGCGTCCACCCAGACCTGATTTTGCAGCCGCAGCAACGAAGTTAGGAGTTACAGAAGCCCAGTTAAAGGCGGCGCTAGGAGTTCCAGCCAATCCGCCAAATCCAGGCGATCGCAGTCAACGCCCACCCAGACCTGATTTTAAAGCCGCAGCGACAAAGTTAGGAGTTACAGAAGCCCAGTTAAAGGCAGCATTGGGAGTCCCAGCCAATCCGCCAAATCCAGGCGATCGCAGTCAACGCCCACCCAGACCTGATTTTAAAGCCGCAGCGACAAAGTTAGGAGTTACAGAAGCCCAGTTAAAGGCGGCGCTAGGAGTCCCAGCCAATCCGCCAAATCCAGGCGATCGCAATCAACGCCCACCCAGACCTGATTTTAAAGCCGCAGCGACAAAATTAGGAGTTACAGAAGCCCAGTTAAAGGCGGCATTGGGAGTTCCACCTCATCCTCCTGGCAATGGCGGAGCCTCTCCCCAAGAAAATCGTCCTAATCAACCATAAATAGTAAATAGACCACGCGCTAGGGGCGCAAGGCCTTCATTGGTGTCAACTTAAGCTGGAAATAGCTTAACTGTTGGCTTCTATGCCCGCCC
>NZ_CAWUDN010000185.1:0-8188 GCF_963920915.1 Nostoc sp. PCC 9305 | reverse complement strand
GAAACTGGTTTGCTAGTTGCTGCTATTGTACCTCATAACAGCCGCAAATGCTGTATCATAAAGATAATCAAAGAATCTCTAACAAAACCCCGGAATCAGACATTAGATACCCATCTGTTCGGTATGCCGACGATATGGTAATAGTGCTTAGACCTCAAGACGATGCTAATGAGATACTTGCCAAAATTGACGATTTTCTAGACGCACGGGGAATGAAGGTAAGTGCTAAGAAAACCAAGATAACCGCTACGACAGACGGCTTTGACTTCCTTGGCTGGCACATCATTGTGCAAAGCAACGGAAAATTTAACTGTACTCCCTCAGAGGAGAATTTTAAAAAGTTTCGTCAGAAGGTAAAAGCTATCGTTAATTGCTCGAATTATGGTTCTGAGGTAAAAGCCGAAAAGCTCGCACCAATCGTTAGGGGATGGAGAAATTACCATAGGTTCTGTGATATGTCAGGATCAAGGTTCTCACTTTGGTTCCTTAGTAAACGGACACATACGGTATTTAACAAGGAAACGAAGAACGACCACGAATCAAGTATAAAACTTGCACAAAAGGCATTCCCAAAGGTTCCTTGCTTCCAAAACTCCTATGTCATGGTCAAAGGTGATAAATCACCTTACAACGGAGACTTAACGTACTGGAGCGAACGCAATAGCAAGCTCTATGACGGGGAAACCTCTAAAACTCTTAAAAAGCAAAACCATACATATGTGGATACTGTGGCTTAAAGTGTACAAGTGAAGAACGAGGGTTGAGTCGATGGGGGATATTATTCCCCGCACCTCTCAGTTAAATCTGGGCGTGCGATTTTCACTCGGCTTGACTTGGCGGCGATCGCCAGCGGCAACTACATCATCAGCGTCAGCGATAATTCCAAAACTGGTAGCAGGCAAATTTGGCCTTGCTATCCCGAATGGTTTGAGGAATTTGATTTGCAAAATGTGGTTTTACCAAAGGTCGATTTAAACCAGTCAAATCGCGCTATCGGTCATGTCGTCACAGTTTGGTTTCACCGCCACGAAATTTTTGCGCCCTACAACTTGCGCCACTGCTGGGCGATACGTACTTTGGTGTTTGGTTTGGATATTTCGCTAGCCGCCCAACAAATGGGGCATTCAGCCAAAGTTCACTCAGAACTTTACCACCACTGGATTAGCCAGCAACACCACCAAAGGGCATTTGAACTGATGGCAAGTAAAAAAGATAGACCCCAGGTTCCAGAAATTTTGGGTCATCAAAAAGCGGTAAAATCTTCTGACTAAAACTTGACTAAAAATCCGCCATGAAATTTAGTCAGAACCGCTTGCAAAATGGTGCTTTTGTGATGCCAGGAACCGGACTTGAACCGGTGACACGAGGATTTTCAGTCCTCTGCTCTACCAACTGAGCTATCCCGGCTGGGGCTTTTGTGAGCCACGATTAATCAATGTAGCAAAGATAAAAGAATATAGCAAGTCTTTGGAGAAAAATAGTTATGCAGCTTTCAAACTGAACTTAAACCAGACGAAAATGGCTACAAATAGGAGAAACTGGACAAGAACAATACTTGGCCCAGAAGCAAGGTTGAAAATACCTGAGACCATGATGCCAGCAATGCTGCTAATGGAACCAACTATTACCGATATGACTAGAAAGCGGCTAAAGTGGTGACTCATCAGTTTGGCGGTGGAGGCGGGAATGACCAAAAAGGCGTTCACTAGTAAAACACCGACAGCTTTAATCGCGACAGCAACGGCGAGTGAAAGCAAGATCACAAAAGCGTAGCGGTACAATTGGACGGGAACGCCTTGAACTTGGGCAACATCGGGGTTAAGGGTCAATAAAATTTGCTGTCGCAGAGTTGATAGTAAAAATATGCTTCCTCCCACAAGGACTAGCAGTGTCAAAATCAAATCTGTGGTGTCGATCGCTAGAATATCCCCGAACAGTACAGCCATCAAGTTGCCACGATATCCTTTAATTAGGCTCGTAAGAATTAAACCGATCGCTAATGCCCCAGATAGCACTATGCTAAGTACGCTATCGCTAGCTAAGTCGGTTTTGTCGATAAAGTAGAGGACAATAAGCCCAAAAACTAAGGTAAAAGGCAACAGCATCCAAGTAGGATTTATTTGTAGCAGCACACCTAATGCCACACCTACCAATGCTGCATGACCTACCGCGTGGCTGAAAAATGACAACTGGCGTAAGGTGACAAAACTACCCAACATCCCGCCAAGTATTCCCATCAAGGCAGCACCCATAAACGCACGCTGTATCGAGGCAAGTAGTAACAACTCTAGCAAGTCATTACTACTAGCGATCGCAAGCCAAGTTATCTGACAATCATTGAAGAAATCTATAATTACTGGCATTTTTCATTCTTTAATTACGAATTACGAATTACGAATTACGAATTATTTTAATGTTGGTGCTGGTAGCGACTGAAACCTGGGCCGTAGGTTGCTAACAGGTTTTGCGGTGAAAGGGCAATTTCTGGCTTACCAGTACAAACAATGCTTTGGTTCAGGCAAAGCACGCGATCGCAATGCCGATTGACCATATCAATATCATGAGAAACTTGTAATACTGTCCAACCTTCCTCTCGCTTTAATTCATTTAGCAAAGCGTAAAAATCTGCTGCACCTTGCACATCAACACCAGCAAAAGCTTCATCTAGTACTAAAAGTTTCCGAGGCATTACCAAACAATAAGCCAATAAAACCCGCTTCAGTTGACCGCCACTAAGAGTACCAATAGCTTGATGCTGTAAATGATAAGCATCAGTTCGCCGTAAAGCTTCTGTTACTGCTGCTGATTTTTCCCGATCTTGTCTCCACAACTGGGAAAAAAATGAATTCTTTTTTTCCCCTTCCTTAGTCCATCCCAGTCCGACTACTTCGCTGACAGAAATAGGAAAGCTACGGTCAAAAATGAAGTTTTGCGGCATATAACCCAACGTGTGGCGTAAATGCCCCAATCTGGAAATTGGACGACCCAAGATTTCAATCGTTCCAGCACTTCGAGGGATCAAATCTAAAACCGCTTTTACCAGGGTACTTTTACCAGCACCATTGGGGCCAACAATGGCTGTATCTGTTCCTGGTAATAATTCAAAGGAAACATCTCGAACAGCTAAATAGCTGCCTTGATAAACAGTTAATCCTTCTACTTTCAAAATAGGAATGTCATTAGTCATTGGTCATTTGTACTGAGCGTAGTCGAAGTATTGGTCATTAGTTATTAGTCATTAGTCATTTGCAAAGGACAAAGGACAACTGACAAATGATAAATCTATTTACACGATATTTCCAGAGTTTGCAAATTAGTTTTCATTGCCTTGAAATAATACTGTGGATCTGTTTCGCCAGTTTCTAGAGAATCCAGAGTATGCAAAGTTATTTTCAAGTCTTTAGAGAGGCTGTTCAGCAGTTTATTATCTACTCCTGGTTCGCTAAATAAAGCTTTAACTTTGTATTTTTTCACAGCGTTGACGGCATTTTGAACATCTGTTGGTGAAAGTTGATCTTCGGGAATTTGCACCACAGCAACTTGCTTGAGGTTGTAGCGTTTGGCTAAATATGGAAACGCATCATGAAAGGTAATAAAGGTGCAAGTGGGATTTTTCTGCAAAGTCTGCTGAAATTCACTGTTTAAACTTTCTAATTCTTTAATATAAGCTGTAGCATTTGCTTCGTAAGTAGCTTTGTTCGCCGGATCGGCTGCAATTAATCCATCTCGAATATTTGTTACTTGTTGTTTTGCCAAAACTGGATCTAACCAAACGTGCGGATTACCCTGACTATGTTCGTGGCCTTTTTCATCTGGCGTCGTTTTGACAACAGGTGAAATTTCATTTAAGGGTTTAATACCAATACTTGCATCAATTTCAGTTAATTTGGGATTTTGGGCATTTTTGACGGTACCTTCCAGAAATTGCTCCAAGCCTAAACCATTTTTTACTAACACCTTAGCAGTAGCGATCGCTTTGACATTTCCTGGTGTCGCTTGGTATTCATGTACCTCCGTACCAGGTGGCACTAGAATTTCTACATCTGCTACATCTCCAGCTACTGCCTTAGTAAACAAATATATCGGCAAAAATGTAGCTACTACTTTAGTTTTTCCCGGCTGTGCCTGTGGGGTCAAAGCAGCTTCTTGTGCTTGCGGCGACTGTTCGGAAGTTTTTCCCTGATTCGGATTCGATTGGCTACACCCAGTAGCCATCGACAACATTAGCAAAGCAATTATGGGCAAGATGCCGCTTCTTTGCCTACCTGTTCTAATTTCTCTGCAATTCACAATCACGATATTTCTACTCCAAACGGATGCTTGCTCTACCTCTGTCACGATCGCTATTGACAATGGGAAGTATTCTAAATTTTATACTATAATAATTCTCATTCTCATTTTAAGTGCATAATATCATTCTGGGTTTGCTGTGTAATGAGTAACAACAAAACTTTTTCAGACGGTACAGCCCTTTGCAATTTAGTTTTCCCTAAATAATTAGGATTTCTTGACTTTTTTTGTTAAAAAGGTTGCTTACTTCTGATAAGATTGCTGACAAATATTCTCATAAAATACACGTTTAAAAAACGTGGTTTGGGTGTGAGTTGGAGATCAGTGTGAGGAGAGAAATGCAAAAATTCTGGAAATATCTGCTAGTTAGTCCAGCAGTCTGCGGTGTCATGCTATTTGTGAATACTGCTACATTTGCAGGTGAAACATCGAGTAAGTCTGAAATCAATCAACCGCAAGTTTTAGCTAATCCAGACGCAAAAGCTCAAAACATCGCGCCAGATCAGAAAATGGGACAAGTTACCTCCGTGTCCCAATTTTCCGATGTACAACCCACCGACTGGGCATTTCAAGCATTGCAATCCTTGGTTGAGCGATATGGCTGTATTGCAGGATACCCAAATAGCACTTATCGGGGTAATCGGGCATTAACGCGATATGAGTTTGCTGCTGGTTTGAATGCTTGTCTCGATCGCGTTAACGAACTTATTGCTACAGCCACTGGCGATCTAGTTAACAAACAAGATTTAGCCACATTACAAAAGTTGCAAGAAGATTTTTCCGCAGAACTAGCGACACTCCGAGGTCGTGTGGATGCAGTAGAAGTGCGCACTGCTGAATTGGAGGCGAATCAGTTCTCAACTACAACTAAACTGCAAGGACAAGTTGTCGCAGTTGTCAGCGATGTGTTGTCAGGAAATACAGTTAATGGTGCAGAAATAACAGACGAGAATACAACTTTAGGGGTACGGGCACGCATAGAATTAGTAACCAGCTTCACAGGGAAAGATACGCTGTTTACCAGAATCCAGGCTAATAATATTCTCAGCCCTAATATTGGTACGCCAGAAGGTAACTTATTTTTTGCTGGCGAGGATGGTAATACTGACGCTGCCATAGATGCCTTATATTACAAATTCCCTCTGGGCGAAAAAACAGAGGTTATCGCTATTGCCAATGCTGGTGCAGCAGACGACCTTACCAGCACTGTCAATCTTTTTGATGGTGATGGTGCTTTTGGTGCTTTGTCCACCTTTGGTACGCGTAACCCAATTTATAACCAAATAAATGGTGCGGGGTTAGGAGTAACATACGAGTTCAGCGAAAAATTGGCATTAAGTCTAGGGTATTTGAGTGGTACAGCTAATAACCCTACACCCAATAATGGCTTGTTCAATGGTTCTTATGGTGCGTTGGCACAGCTGACAGTTAAACCAAGCGATCGCATTTCTATCGGTTTAACTTACATCAATTCCTACAACCAACCACTACTCACAGGTAGCAATGCCGCCACTTTCCAGGATATAGCAGCTATCCAGGGTTTACCAGAAGATCAAGTAGGATTTTCCAGTAATTCTTACGGCGTCCAGGCATCTATTGGCATCACTGATAATATCGTCTTGGGTGGTTGGGCTGGATACACCAACAGCCAAAGCTTGAGAGGAACCCGTGGAGACGTTGATATTTGGAACTATGCTGTCACCTTGGGCTTCCCTGACCTCGGTAAAAAAGGTAACTTGGCAGGTATCATCGCTGGTATGGAGCCAAAAGTTACAAGCTCTGACATCGCAGGGTTGGATAGCGATCCTGATACATCCTATCATCTTGAGGCGTTCTACCAGTATAAGCTGAGTGACAATATCACCATTACTCCTGGAGTCATCTGGTTAACATCTCCAGATCACAACGACAATAATGATGATGTTGTTATTGGTGCATTAAGAACCACATTCAGTTTCTAATTTTTTAAAATCTTAAAAGAAGACGCAAAGGATAAATTTGCGTCTTTTCTTTTGTGTATAGGTTTAAAAACAGAACTCAACATTTTTACTGGGCTTGATATCTTCAAACAACGTAAGTTCGACACTTAGGAAAGGTCAAAAAGGTTGCTAGATATGAATTTGCTCAACTGAACATCCACGCAGCCTGAAAAAAGTCGCGCTCACAAAACATCGCATAACGATAAGTTGAATGCACAACAGAATTAGTAACGGCATAATTGTCAACCAAATTTTCTAATTGTTGTGCTAGTGGTTGAAAATCTGCGCTGCTATAAGTACGAATCCAGTCTGCATATTGATGATTAGGAATACCGTTACAAGCCAATTTTTCTCCTAAAAAGGCATACAAACGCATACAAGGAGACATAGCCGCAGCAGTTAAACCCACATCTTTGCTCCAAGCAGTTGCTAACAAAAAATCAGTATAGCGGCGGGTGGCAGATGCAGGTTCTACAGCATACAAATTGACTCCCCACTCAGAAGCATAGGCACTATGCAGCCTTAGTTCTTCTAAAACTCCACTAGCTAAATTATGAAATGTGGTGAAACCTAACCAGTCTGGTGCTTTAGCTGCCGCGATACTGTAAGCACGGGCAAAAGCTTCTAAGAAAAAAGCATCTTGCCCTACGTAGTAAGCAAATTTAGCTCGCTCAAGAGTACCATCGCCAATACCTTGAACGAAAGGATGCTCTAGGCAAGCTTGGGCTAAGTCTTGATTTGCTGCCCATAATTGGTTAGATAAAGTCATTTGTCATTTGTCAGATGTCAACTGTTATTATCCCCTTTAAAAAGGGAAGAACTGGAGTAAGACTGAGCCAATACTTCCCAAAAAGTCAACGAAGTTGGGTTTACCAGTACTTATCTTCTCATTGACGGGTGTTTGCAGTTCTTTTATAAAAGTTTGGGCTGTTAGGGTTCCAGTGCTGTTGTTTTGGGATGTAAACAATTTTTCCGCAACTTGAGCATCTTGGAATGCACCTTGTCTATCTAGTATTTGGTAACGGGCAACACCACGAGCGAGATAAGCATCCGCATATTCTGGTTTAATTGCGATCGCTTGATTAAAATAACTAACTGCTTGCTGTTGGTTACCTTTTTGCCCTTCTGCTACACCCAAAGCATAAAATTCTGCTGGTGAAGCAATTTGTGATGGTATCGCAACTGCACCTTGAAAGTTAGTCCCATTCAAGTAAGCGCCAGTTAGTTCTGCATTTGCTAAATAAGTATTTCTCAAATCAGCACCCGTCAAGTTTGCCCCATTAAATTTAGCTTCGCTCAGGTTAACGCCAAATAAACTCGCGCCACTTAAGTTTGCACCCCGCAAATCTGCACCACTCAAGTTTGCACGACTGAGGTTAGCACCTGTGAGATTAGCACCGCTCAAATTGGCTCCAGATAAGTCAGCCATCACTAAACCTGCACTCGTCAAATCACAGTTTTGACATTGTTTGGTGGCTAATAACTGTTTAACATGTTCAGAATTTGCTGCTTGTACGGTTGTTGTCAAACTAATTGTGGTTAAAAATGCAACTGCAACCAGAAGTTGGTTTTTCATGTCTGTGTAATATTTTTTACTAAATATCAATATTGACTGAGATGGATTTATACCTCAGCATTATGATATGAGCAATCTCAATAATTTGTCCTCTGTAGTTGCCTAGATCGCTGATAAATTGGCGATACCTTTCCTATGGAAGGCTATGGTAAAGGATTGTAGAAAAGTCATGCAAGTATAAATTGAGCCGATATTAAGACTGATAATATCATGTCCGCTTGATTGCTTATTAAACCGGAAGAACCCCACCCCCGCCAAAGCTACGCTTTGTCTCCCCTCCCGAAGAGCGGCTACGGTGTATACACAAGTCTTTGAGAGTTGCCTCCCAGCGTTTAGATCCCCC
>NZ_CAWUDN010000184.1:0-8455 GCF_963920915.1 Nostoc sp. PCC 9305 | reverse complement strand
AACTAGTCAACCCTTAAAATTGCTTTTTTATGACTTTTTCAGCAAGCCCTAATTAACAATCATAATTTTTTCAAATTGGAGACAAAATACAATGGTTAAACAAAGTATCTACCAAAATGCACATAAAAAACCTCCTGGCCCACCCAGTCTCCCAATTATTGGCTGCTTTCCCCAAATGTCAACAAATCCGCTGCAATTCCTCACCAATGCAGCGCGTGAGTATGGTGGCGTTGTCCATCTGGGGGCAATCGGGCCGCAACAACTTTACTTGATTGCCGATCCCGATTGTATAAAATATGTCCTGCAAGAAAATCCTCAGAACTATACAAAAGGTGAAAATTTCCAGGACATAAAACTAGTAATTGGCGAAGGCTTGGTGATTAGCGAGGGTGACTCATGGCGTTCCCAACGTCGCCTCATGCAACCATCTTTTCACCGCCAGCAAATCGCCGCGATGGTCAATGACATGACCCAGCTTACCACCGAGATGGTAGAACGCTGGCAAAACATTCCACCCGGTGCAACCCTCGATATCTCTGCGGAAATGCTCGTGCTGACACAGAAGATTCTCCTGAAGACGACTTTGAGTCTCGATGCTGATAGCGACACCAGCGAACTAATTCAGGCTTGGAATACTATCTACAAGTTCCTGAGCGATCGCTTGTGGGCTATCATTAAGCCACCGATTAACTTCCCCACGCCAAAAAACCGCCAGTTTCAACAAGCAATCAACACTCTCCGCACAATTGCCAACAGTATCATCCAACAACGCAAACAAGGCAATCGTACCACTCATGACATACTTTCAATGTTCATGAATACTCAGGATGAGTCTGGCGAGGGCTTGAGTGACCAGCAATTACATGACCAAATAGTTGGACTCTTTTCGGCTGGATTTGAGACTTCAGCAGCAACACTTGGCTGGATCTGGTACTTGCTTTCTAAGTATCCCGCTGTAGAACGCCAGCTACAGGCAGAACTGACTACGGTATTGGCTGGTAGAACTCCGACCTTCGAGGATTTGCCACAGCTGAAATATACCAAAATGGTTGTCCAAGAGGCAATGCGACTTTATCCGGGTGCTTGGGTTTATGCCCGCAACAATTTGGGCGATGATTTAATCGGCGGCTATCATATCCCAGCTGGTTCCATGCTTTTGCTCAGTCCCTTTGTTACGCACCGCCTCCCTACTTTCTGGGATAATCCTGAAGGTTTTGATCCTGAGCGATTCACACCAGAACGCTCTGTCGATCGTCCTCGTTATGCATACTTCCCTTTTGGTGGCGGCCAACGTCAATGCTTAGGTGACATCTTTGCATTAACAGAAATTCAGTTGATTGTAGCAATGGTGTGTCAACGTTTCCGCCTCAATCTACTGCCGGAATATCCAGTTGAGCCGCAGCCATTGCTAACTCTGCAAACACGCAAAGGCATTCTGATGACATTACAGCCACGAATTGAACTCGATAACATCAGTCAGCTAAATACTCAAAAGACATTATTAACACTGAATTATTCTGAGCAATGACTGTGAAAGTAGACAAAGCTAATGAAGTTAAGTGAGTCTTTTTAGCCATGAATATTACCCAACACATCGAGCGGGGTTGTCAACTATTTCCTGACAAAATCGCTCTGATATTTGAAGAGAAATCTTTTACTTACAAACAGCTTAACCAACTAGCAAATCGTCTAGCTAATAGTTTAAGTGGATTAGGAATTAAACAAGGCGATCGCGTGGCTTTGTTTTTGCCAAATATTCCTGAATTTATCATTTCTTATCTTGGTATTCTCAAAATTGGTGCGATTGTCGTCTCAATCAATGTCATGCTGAAAAGTAATGAAGTTAGCTACATTCTCAACGATTGTGCCGCTAAGGTAATAATTACCACAGAGTCACTCCTTGAAAATGTACCAGAGGCAGATTTACCCGAACTGCAACACATTTTGATTGCAGAAGGTAGCGCCAAAAAGGGAATTGATTTAGCAAAACTGATGGAAAGTGCTTCTAGCAATGCATACGCTATTGAAATAGATCGCCATACTCCTGCTAGCATCATCTATACATCGGGAACAACAGGTTTTCCTAAAGGAGCAACACTTTCCCACGGCAATATAATTTCTAATATGTATTCCCAAAACCGTTGTTGTGGAATGCAACCGAATGACCGATTACTACTTTACTTACCGTTATTTCATTGCTTTGGTCAAAATGCTATTCTCAACGCAGCCTTAAACGTCTGCGCCACAATTATCCTAAAACGTCGATTTGATCTTGAGCAAATACTTAACGCGATCGCTACTCATCAAGTAACAATGTTTTTTGGAGTACCAACGGTATTTATCAATCTTCTAAATAGTGATTTATCTGGCTACAATCTCAATAGTATACGTTACTACTTTTCAGCCGCCGCACCAATGCCAATTGAAGTTGCACAAACTTGGCAGGATAAGTATGGAAAAGTCATTAATGAAGGATATGGTTTAACTGAAACATCACCATGTGCATCTTATAATCACGATTTGAAATACAAATTCGGTTCCATTGGCGCTCCAATTGAGAATGTCGAAATGAAAGTTATTGACGATAATGGCAATCAGGTAGAGCTTGGTGAATTGGGTCAGATAGTAATCCGAGGGCCTAACGTCATGCTTGGTTATTGGAATCGCCCATTGGAAACTGCGGAAGTAATTAAAAATGGCTGGTTTCATACTGGCGACATTGGTCGGATAGATGAAGACGGTTTTTTCTACATCGTTGACCGCATGAAAGACATGATTAATGTGTCTGGATTTAAAGTATATCCGACTGAAGTTGAAAATGTGATTTATCAACATTCATCTGTTGCTGAAGTAGCTGTATATGGCGTTAAAGATGCTATCAAAAGTGAGATAGTTCAGGCAAATATTATTCTCAAGCAGGGTTACAGAATTAGTGAAGAACAAATCCTCAAATTTTGTTCTGAAAGGATGGCAAAATACAAACTTCCTTGTGCCATTAATTTTGTAGATTCCCTGCCAAAAAACTCCAGTGGTAAAGTTATCAAACGATTTTTGCGCCAGCAATCAAGCTCTGAATTAGCTGTTGTAAACAACTGAATGCTAAGTTGAGCTAAATACTCAAGAAAGATCGGAAAACAACAAATAGAAATCAAGGTTGGCAATTGTGAATACTAAATCTATCAACAAAAATACTAATTCTTCTCAAGCTTTGGGAACAAAAATTAACCTCTCATCTAATCAAATTTCATTTGAAACTTCAACTGGATCTTCCATTTTCTCTCCTGCATCGCTGAATGAAAAATCTCCAGAGTCAGAATTAACCCCTACGGTTGCAGAGGCTCTAGTTGAGATCCTAGAAAATTTTGGAGTTAACTATGCATTTGGTGTTTCAGGAGGCGGTATTGGGCCGTTATGGGCAACATTAAACCGTAGCAGCATCGAATTGCTTCACTTTCGCCATGAATCAGGAGCAGCTTTTGCCGCTACCGAGGCTTATTTTGCTAGCGATCGCCCCGTCGTGGTATTCACTACTACAGGCCCCGGTATCACTAATGCTCTGACTGGGCTTTTTGCTGCCCAAGGGGAAGGAGCAAAGGTAATTTTCTTGTCGGCTGCAACCTCAACCGGAAATCGCGGGCGCGGAGCTTGTCAAGAAACTAGCGCCCACACAATGCCTTTCTCAGGAATTTTTACATCAGGCCCACTATTCAATTACGCAACCATATTAGAGTCTGGAGATCAACTACCAGAAATTTCTCGCAGACTTGCCCAAGGTTTAGCACAACCAGGGAGTTTTGTAGCTCATATTAGTGTTCCCACGCCAATACAGACGACACCATTAAAAGTACAGTTACCTCAATCAGCATTTTCTCAATCTGTACCAACTGCCAGTGAAGAAGCGATCGCTGAATGTGTAAAGTTGTTATCAGCAGAATCCTTTGCTATCTGGGTTGGCTTTGGGGCGCGACACGCCGCAGAGGAAATCCGCCAGTTGGCAGAAAAAGCTGGAGCGGCGGTAATGACATCACCTCGCGCCAAAGGCATTTTTCCAGAAGATCATCCCCAATTTATCGGTGTCACAGGCTTTAGTGGGCATTTATCTGTCCTGAAATATATGCAGGAGCAACGACCACAACGCATACTAGTGTTGGGAACGCGTCTTGGTGAGCCAACTTCATTCTGGAGTCCGGCGATGATTCCTGTTAATGGGTTCGTCCATGTTGATATCGACCCACAAGTGCCAGGAGTGGCTTATCCATCAGTAGAGACTCTCGCTGTTCACTCGGAAATCAAAGCATTCCTCAAAGCTTTATTAAAACACCTTCCAGAGCGTCTTAATTGGTTTCCTACTTCCTCACTACCACGTCCTGAAGCCTACACAAATACTCAGCGCCCAAATGGCTTAGTGCGACCCGAAGCACTGATGGATGCAATTCAACGGCTGATTATTGAGGGCAGTGATGCCTCAATCTTAGCTGAAGCAGGTAACTCCTTTGCTTGGGCAACTAATTTACTGCGATTTAACCAACCAAATCGTTACCGGATTAGTACTGGTTTTGGGTCTATGGGTCATGCTGCCACGGGGGTAGTTGGTACGGCATTAGGGCGAAAAGGTAAAGCCGTGGCGATTGTTGGGGACGGAGCAATGCTAATGAACAACGAAGTTAGCACAGCCGTGAAATTCCAGATTCCAGCTGTCTGGATTGTCCTCAATGATGGACGCTACAATATGTGCGCCCAAGGAATGGCCTTGCAGGGGTTAAGTGAGAACGTCCCTATAGATACGGAGATACCGAGTACTAATTTTGTTGCGATCGCGAGAGCTATGGGAGCTGACGGTATCTGTGTTAATACTGAATGTGACGTGGAAGCAGCCATAAAAAAAGCACTTACCTCTACTGTTCCATTCATTGTTGATGTGAAGATTGACCCAACCCGACCCGCACCGATTGGAGGTCGCATTCAGAGTCTGATTCAGCAAGGAGCCATAGAAGCCAAAATAGGGCGTTCCTAAAAATCATACCAACAGGACATACGCAACAACTCTCTAAAACTCTTATTTCTCTACGTCCTTTGCGTCCTTAGTACAACATTTCATTAATTCGTAGCGAATTCTCTGCGTGCCTCTGCGCTTCCCTCTGCGCCCCTTTGCGTTTAAATCTCATACCTCAATTCGCCACGATTTTACACAAACCAAAAACAAAATCAAAAGGAGATTTGTCATGACAACATTAGAACCAGTAGGTATTCGCGCAGTCTCAGTAAACTTTCCTAGCATCATCCGCACCAACGATTACTACAGAGAGAATTTCCCCAAGATGGTTGCTGAGGCTGAACAAAAAACCCTAGCTAAACTTTTTGTACCCGATAAAGCCACAATCGATACTGACGATGATATTTGGTCGCAAGAAGTCGCACCGTATATGTCAGACCCCTTCCGTGGTAACGTCGAGCGAAGAGTGTTAGCTCCTGATGAGACTTCGCTTTCACTAGAATATCGCGCTGCTATCGATGCTCTCGAAGCCGCAAAGCTATCTCCTGAAGACATCGATCTCATGCTCGTTACTTCACTGTTTCCAGAGCAAATCACACCTGGCAATGCTGCCTTTCTCGCCGGGAAATTGGGACTACAAGGTGCAGCGTGGAATGTAGAATCAACTTGCACTTCAGTGTTAGTTTCGCTTCAGACAGCCTGTTCTTTGGTGCAAACAGGACAGTATCGTAATGTGTTAGTAGTTGTCTCAACTACGTATTCACGCTATACCGACGAAAATGATACTCTGGCGTTTTTATCAGGTGACGGTGCTGGAGCCTTTGTAGTTGGTAAGCTGAAACCAAACCAAGGTATTCTCGGTACGAAAATTGCCAATACTGCTGATACCTGTGGAGCCTTCTATAATGAATTCACCACCGATGAGCATAGCAATGTCAAAATGTTCATCCGAGGCGGCAAAGGTGCAAGTAAGATGTTTAACCAGACGACGGTGAAGTTTATTCGTCTATGTTGCCACGGTGCGATCGCAGATGCTGGACTCAGCTTAGATCGAATCAACTTTTTTGTTTTTAATACACCCAGTGCTTGGTATTCACGAGTTTGCATCCGCGCTCTAGATATCGAACCAGAGCGTACAATCAACATCAATCCTCTATATGCCAATATTGGGCCAACCTTTCCCGTTGCTAATCTCTATCATGCCGCCCATGCAGGTAAAATTCGTGAAAACGATTTAGTTCTTGTCTACACAATGGGTTCGTCATCTAATGCTGGTGGTTGTGTGATGCGTTGGGGCGATGTCGCGCTAGGCCCTGCTCCTACTCCCTCAGTCAGCCTTTCTCAACTAGAGGATAGAACTCCGATCCGTCACTAGAATTCTAGTCTTATATCAATTTGAGATTAGACCTTTTGCAAAAGTCCCTAACACCCCACCCCCAACCCCTGCCCGCAAGCGGGGCTACGGTGTACACACAAGAGCCGCAAGCGGGGAGGGGAGACAAAGCATAGCTTTGGCGGGGTGGGGTTCTTTCTTATTTTTGATTTATGCAAGAGGTCTATTGTGCATAAAACTGTATTGCTATTCCTTTCACAATACAAGGATTATACACATACAGATGGTATTTTTGGAACCGCGTAGGCGTAGCCCGCCGTAGGCATCGCTTACCAAACAATGAAATGCCCAGCATTCAAGTATAGCTATATTGCGAGATAACTAAAATGGCTTTTTTGAATCAATTATCGATGGCTTCTGCTATCAGCGTCGCAGCATTTTTAGTTTTAGAAATGGTTAGCATAAATCCAGCCGAAGCTGCTCTTTTTAAATTTACTTTCGAGGGTGAAGGAGCAAATGGTTACTTCATTTATGATGATTCAGCTAATAAGATAGAACCTCTTGGGCCGAACTTTCCTCTTGCTGAGTATGATGGCTCAGTGGAAAAGTATTTTGTTAATGCAGGGGATATTCTGGCTCAGGGAACAAAAGGATCGCAGCAAGATATACATGATGAGGCCAGAAATATTGTTTATCTTGGACGTGCTGGTAACTTGGGCTACGATGGTGCCATTGATGACTTTATTCTTTACGTTCCTCCGGCTGCTCGTGGGCAGCAATACGGTTTGTCAATTCGCTTTAGTTACCCAGAGGGAAGCTTTTCAGATTCTGTTGCCTTACGAACGAGCATACCTGATACCGCTAGGCTCAGAGTTTACCCATACTGGGACTTTCCTAATACGACGGGAGACTACACCTTTGAAGGAACTGTTAAAACAAAAATCGAGCAAATTCCTGAACCTGCATCAGTGTCGGCATTACTGGGAGTGGGTGCTTGGTTTATCTTCCGTCGTCAGCGCCGACAATTATTATCTGCACAAGATTAATTACACGAGCCAGTTGAGTATATTTAGGTCAAAAAAGAATGCAACAAATAGACCATTTGTAGAGACGCGATTCATCGCATCTTGAGCCAAGACATGTTGCAATCATTAATTTAATTGGTATTAGTTTCAAAAACTAATTTGGCAATCAATCGTTTAGAAAGGTAATAAAAATGGCTTTATTGAATCAATTATCGCTTACTGCTATTTCAAGCGTAGTAGCATTACTCATGTCAGCAACATTAAACATAGATACCGCTCAAGCAGCATTATATAAATTCAGCTTTGAGGGTGAGGGAGTCAACGGTTACTTTACTTACGATGACACTACCATAGGGTTTGCAGATTCACCGAACGCTACCGGATATTTTGAAGGGGGAAATGATTATAAATTTGACTTAGGTGAGAAAGGAGTTTTTCAAGGAACTATTGGCAATCCGATTGTTTTTTTACCCCGTCTAGAAGATGGTATTACAGCACCCGAAACCGACGATTTTCTTTGGGAAGTACTCGCTTCTCAACGGGAACCAGCATCCCCCTTCGCTTTCGTGAACTATTTTCATTACCCAAAGGGTTCATTTAAGGGATCTACTGCGATACGAACAACAGTCCCAAGTACTGCAATCCTTGATGTTTATCCAAACGTGGACTTTCCTAATTCAATAGGCAACCTGCTGTATACAGGAACTGTCCAAACCCGAATTGAGAAGGTTCCTGAACCTGCATTGTTACCTGCATTGTTGGGAGTAGGCGCTTGGTTTATCTTCCGTCGCAGACATCGCTCTTTGATGCGGGAAATAAATTAATGAACTCTGCTGTAGAGGAAAGTACTCAGATGATTAACACCCTGAGTACACTTTTAGCAGCTAGGGATGTCGAACAAAAACAACCATATTTTGTTAGTAAACAAAGTGCGATCGCTAATCAACCTATAGCATCATAAGCGAATGGCACTAAGAAAAGATACAGCCCTTGCTCTGACTGGTTCTCTGCTTTTGCCTTTAGGCGGGGAACCCATTCTGGGAGGCTCCGCCTAGGGTGTTGACTTTGATGAGATTTACCCATTTTTTATTCATACAGTTTTGG
>NZ_CAWUDN010000183.1:0-8547 GCF_963920915.1 Nostoc sp. PCC 9305 | reverse complement strand
GCCCCTAGAAAAGATTATTGGTAGATGCACCCTGATAACTCACTCCCCTAGTAGGGTAACACCCACTGGGGGTTTTTTTTATTAAAAAAAATAACTGACCCTGATAACTCACTCCCCTGATAGGTTAACACCGACTGGGAGTTTTTTCTACTACTTGCGTTACCAATAGCGATCGCGAATACGTCTAGCAAAGAAATCATAGCGAGTCTTTCCCTCTCAAAGATGCTACGCGTAGCTTGCTTCTCCATAGAGGTACGAGCTTTACAGCCCATCGTAGATATCAACCCTAATTTAGTTCTTTTTTCCCGGAGGATGCTGGCTGCCCCTAGAAAAGATTATTGGTAGATGCACCCTGATAACTCACTCCCCTAGTAGGCTAACACCCACTGGGGGTTTTTTTATTTAAAAAATAACTCACCTTTGTACAAATTTATCCGGAGTATGGCCTTCAACCTGAGAACACTTAATTGGTAGATGCACCCTGATAACTAACTCCCCTAGTAGGTTAACACCCACTGGGGGTTTTTTTTGCCGTAGACGCGTAGCGGTGAGCCACATAACCGGAGTAAATCACTATCACTACTTTTGTTGCTACTGCTGGTAGACCTTAGAGTATCCTCCTGTTGCCAGGATAGAGCGTAATTTACTCACTCAATCTCTGAATCGCTTTCTTTTTATTGTGAGCTAGAGATGCGACTCCAAAATGATTGCTATGATATTTAATCACATTCTTAATTTTTTTTATATATTTGGTATATTTTGACGAGTTCCCTTTTAACTTTCATTATTTGTCTGCCTCAGCAAACCTTCGCTTCTTACTCAGCACAGATTAACAGACTAAGTGTCACACTACCGCTAACAGCACTTCTGAAGCAATTGAAAACTGCTAGAAGTTCCAATTTTTTAGCTGGTTGGGATTAGACGGTATTTGTGCGGTAAACAGGCGGTCTAAAATTTCTGATTTCTGTTCCGAACTGAAGTTGTCATAAAAATTTTCAAGCTTCTCAACTATGCCGAAATTTCTGAAAGCCTCTAAATTAGAATCTGGTTTTTCAATTAGAGGTTTTTGTCTATTCTGGGAATAAGCAAGTATGTCTACTGTATGATTATTCTTTCGATGCACAAGCTGCATCAATAAATCTATTGCAACAGTTGGCAGAACGCGGTAGGTAGAAGTCACGAAAAAATCAAAAGTCATATTTCCCAGACGAATGCGATCGCCATCTTTGAGCTGAATCGGACTAACAGCGCGATTACCATTCACAAACGAGCCATTGGTACTTTTGAAATCAATTAAGTAAAAGCCTTGCTCGTCAATATGCTGAATAGCAGCGTGGCGACGAGACAGATGATTGTCAGCAATGCAAATACCACTGGTGCGATTACGACCTATCGTCCAGATTTGTTGCGGCTGTCGTAAACTCTGAGTCTGATTGTCGCCCAAGTTAGTCATCAAATAAACAGCAGCACTATCCACTACACCATGTACGTAACCCGTCGTCTTGACTCTCCTCAACGACGGTTGAGATAGGTTTTCTAGCTGAAGTATTTCATCTAGAAGGCTGCTGTGGTGTTCATACAACTTGAGAAATACTTGATATAAAGTTAATCGCCGTTCTATTTCCGTTTGTGCAAAGTCAGTCATTGTACGTAAACCTTATACTACCTGATTTCGGTTGTAATATACATCTACAGCCGACAATCAGGAATAATTGATTTTTTGCTTTTTGCTGCCATCTGAAAAATTTAGTGGTTTAGGATCATTCTATTTTACAAATTTTAGGTGTGAGATTCCCTGTTATTTATAGCCATAAAAAGCATGTAAATACCTTTAGAAAATTATTATGATGCTTTATTGTTTATTGTAAATAATCATTTGTTATTTGTAACAGATAAAAATCATAAAGATTTCATGAAGAATTAACAAACATCTACGTATTTTTGCTAGATATTTGGATATTTCTTAATATTAATGAGAGTAATGGCTATGGCTCAACCTAAACACTATACATATTTGGTCAATTCTGAATAAATCTAAGTTTTTATCGAAAAGAATCAGGGCTAATTTCCCCAGATGTGAGAAAAGTTTAGCCTTGTGATTCTGATAAAATGAGTGTTTTAAAATTGTTAATAAAAATACAGAGCTTAATATTAGGAGAATATTCGCATAGAACTATGGCGACAAAAGAGGCTATTCCCGATGAATTAGGAAATTCCATCCGTCTATAGATTGCGGTAGTTCACACTTTCAAATCACAACAAACCTCGTTTTCCATTGGGGCGCACAGTCATCCAATTTGTTTTTGCTAGTGCTAGCTGCTCATCAGAAATTTTGGCACTGGTGAGATTAGCACCACACAGATTAGCTCCTCGGAGGTTAGCATTGCTGAGATAAGCATTGCTAAGGTCTGCGCCTCGCAGGTCTGCTCCTTCTAAATCAGCATGGTTAAAGTATGCTTTGCTCAAATTAGCATCCTTAAGATTTGCTCGAGTCAGACTGGCTCTGCCAAAGTCACTATTGTGAAGATTAGCTCCCTGAAGATTGGTTTTTTGCAATTGAGCAGAATGGAAATTTGTTTGAGATAAATCAGCACCTTGCAGATTTAGCAAATTTAAATTGTGTAAGGCAAAATCTCGTCTTCCCTTCAGATAAGCTGTTAATAAACCTTGGGTATCTAACTTCCGCCCAACTTTAGAATTTTGACCTTGTGAACTATTGCTGTTGCTACTGAAAGTCGTTGATTTGGCCATCCCAGAACCCTGGTTTGATCCCGCGGCTTCCGCTGCCTTGGCTCGTCTAGCACGAATCGCCGCCGCTACCTGTGCCACTCCAGTACTGGTAGCAGCAGGGTTGTTACATAAAACAGCAGAATTTTCCAGGTGGTTATGTGTTCGCTCTTTAGATCCATGATCGGATTTAATCAGCAAACCCTTTGCTAAACTATCTAAGTATGGTTCTATTTCCAATGCTCTAAGAACTTCTGCCGCTGACTGATAGCGATTACGTACAGACACCTCTAACATTTTTCGTAACACATTGCCCAAGTGATCGCTCACTTGCACAAGCTGCTCCCACATCATCTCGCCAGTGTTGGGATTGTAATCTAAATCTTTAGGAGTTTTGCTGGTCAGTAAATAAATGCATGTTACCCCTAGTGCATAAATATCACTGGCGTAGACTGGACGCATAGCCATTTGCTCTGGAGGTGCAAAACCAGGAGTACCAATTGCATACGCAGTTAATGCTGTCTGTCCAGATGGGCCTGTCGCACCTTGGCTGATTTGGTTTTTGACGGCACCAAAATCGATAAGTACCATTCTGGCATCTTGAGTGCGGCGGATTAAGTTGGCTGGCTTAATATCACGGTGAATCACCTTTTGATCGTGGATGTATTGCAATAGTGGCAAAATCTCGCTCAAAAATTGCTTGACTCCAGTTTCACTCAAGATGCCGTTAAGTTTGACCTCCTCTTGCAAGGTGTCACCACTGATATATTCTTGAATTAAGTAGAATTGCTCGTGATCTTCAAAATAGTCTAACAATCTTGGTACTTGGGGATGATTGCCAATCTTACCTAGAGTTTTGGCTTCTCGCTCAAAGAGTTCTCTGGCCATCTGTAAAACGTGTGGGGCGCTTCCTGATGGGCGTAATTGTTTGATTACGCAACTCGGTTCTCCTGGTAAGCCTTGATCGTTGGCTAGGAAGGTCGCTCCAAAGCCACCCTGACCTAATGGTTTGATCACCTGATAGCGATCGCGCAACAGTAGTTGCGAGCCACAAGACTGACACCTTTGGCTATATACCAAATTTTCTGGATTGGAACAGGTAGGATTTAAGCAGTAGCTCATGCACTCTCAACTCGCTGCACGAATAATCACGGGGAGTGTTATACTCCCTTTCAATTATTTAGATATTAATCAACTCTTGCCAGGTAATTTCTGCTGGAAATCCTTTGAAGAGTTCCTAAAGTTTAGCTGAGATTACCTACAGCGATCGCTAAACAAGATTATTTATTATACTTACATTGGCAAATACTGTTTATGCTACTTTCTACCAATTCCTAATTCCTAATCACGCTCTCTCAAGGCTTGTGGGGTTAATCACGCTATTATCCCATTCATAAAATCAGCTTTAATCTGATTTTTGCATGGGAGAATTGGTATGAAAAGGTATTGGAGGGCAGTGCCCAATGCCAGTTACTATATTTGGGGAAACCCCAGACGACGCTCGCGGACTCGCTCAAAGCGTTGGCGCAGCCTAAGAAGAGAAGCCATACCGTTGGCGAACGCGAGTGCGTGTCGCAGACAAGTCTCTGGTACCACTTTGTGGAAGCAAGCTACGCGTAGCGTCTCCCAAAGGGAGAGGCTAATGCCTTTTCTTCTCTACGAGACGCTCCGCGAACGGAACGCTCCGCGTTCGCGGAGCGTCTCGTAAAGAAGAGAGAAAACCGTACTGGCTACCCTACAGAAAGTCGCTGTAGGATTTTGGATGCCCAAATTTGGAGGCAATTTAGAATCATCTCCATTAGTCGTTAAGAGATTATTAGCTAGCTTTCATGTTCACACTAGTCAGCTGTTCAATAAGTGCAAAAACATCACTGCGGCTGAGTTTCTCTTTACCATTAGCAAGGGCGTCAAGAGTGCCGTTTGCCAAGGTGAAGGGGATTTGACAAAAATCTAAGGCTGGCCCGGTAGGAAGGTCTTTGATATAAGCTTCGGCCAGCCCGATATTGCGTCGGGCATACTCTTGCATATTTTCTGCACTCCAACCTTCTGGGAAGAATTCTACTCCACGCCCCAAATCTTCAGTGTGGTTACGCAGGATATTGACTGCTTGTAAACCCCGACCAAAACCAATCGCCTGGATACGGTTCGTTTGTGTTCCATCATACCAAGTCCATAAATCAGAAAGTAACAGTCCCACTGCACCTGCAACTCCAAAGGTATAACGATCTAAATCAGATTCTGTATAAATTTTCCAGTTTTTTTCTGCCCAATAAGCCATCCGGTCTGCCATTGCAGCAGTGGCATCCCAAATTCGAGGTGCAATAGTGTCTGGTGCTAGCAGTGACCATTCTCTAATCCTCAAAGTGACTTCTTCTAATGAATTCTCATACCCACTAAATCCTGCAAAGAAAGCATCTATCGCGAAGCCATCAACTCCTGCCTGCAATGTCAGGCTAATAGTTCTTAACAGCTTTGCTTTAGTAGCATTATCTAGTTCGGGATGATCTTCAATTTCATCAATGGCACGCATACACAAATATGCCGATGCTACTGCTTCTTGCAATCCTGGCGGTAAAACACTAATTGGGATATAAAAAGTTCGGCTAGTTTCTTTGAGGATTTGCAATGCATCTCTACGTAAATTCATGTTTTCACTCCCCACTTGATTTTTGCACCACATGAAGTTTGCAGTTTTTTGATGATACTGGATATAGTTTTGACTAAACCTTAAAAACTATAGACTATAAGATACGCTAGTATTTCATCTAAAAATTGATAGTTTTTGGTATTGCAATTAACAAAACTCTCAAATTTATCAAAGTTTAGTCTAGTATAGAGGTTTTTGGGTGCAAAAGTGTTTGAAGTGTCGTTTGATATAGCTTTCATAAACTTTTAGTATATATATAAAGAATTATGGTAATATTTGGTTGGATATGACTAAATTTTTCCATAAGCAAACATCCATTTTAGCGATTTTAAAGTGCTTTAAGTCTGCGTTAATCTGACTAAGAAAGTGTAATTATTGTATATATAAAGACAATTCAGGAAAAGCTGACAACGGATAACAGCATTTGTACATACCTTTCGATGGGTACAGTGGTTTACCGAAGAGTTAGGGTCAGTTAAATCGGACGACATATAAGGCTGTAATGCCTGAGTTGGACTATACCTAATCTATTGGAATCAGAACCGCTTTACTGTTCAAAGTGACATAAAGTGACCAAAACTCAAAACAAGAAGTTCCCGTATATTTACGAGATTAACAATAAAAAAGTTGGCTGTTTACCCACTCAACACAATATTTGTGAATATTTGACCTCTCATATCATGTCCGCTTGATTGCTTATTAAACCCTAATAACCCCAAAGAGCTTAAGCTACACTTCGTCTCCACTCCTCGCTTGTCTACAGTGTACACAAGCCCCGATGCGGAGAGGAGATTAAGGGTAAGCATGAAGAAATTAGTAAGTTTTTAGATTGACCCCCTCCCCATATGCTTTTACCAAGGAGAGGTGCCGCAGGCAGTGGGGTTATTTCGCGTATTCATGAATAATCGGTATCATAGTCCAGATTATGTTTACACACAAACAAACCGAACAGGCTGTAAAAAATTAAAAAAATATCGAAGTATTCCTAATTATTAAATTTTCTAAATCCCTTGTTGATACTGTAAATATTTTTTCTGTAATTCCTCTGGAATGGGAATAAGACGATTATTTTGCAGACTGACAAAACCACCCTTCTGGCTAGCCACTGCTGCTAACTCATTGTTAGATAAAATTTCAGCTTGCACAGTCCACTTTAAGCGTCCTAAACCACTCAGCCATAAACGTCCAATCACTCGATCGATAATCTTTATTGGACGTTTATATTCAATTTCAGTCCCAGCTAGAATTGGTGTATATCCTTGTTCAATTTGTTGATTGAGTTGCCAATGTTCATCTAAAAACTTTAGACGTAAATCCTCTAGCCATCTGATATACACGATATTACTCACAATTCCCATAAAATCAATGTCGTATGTTTTGACAGGAATTGCTAATACTACTTCTAATGGCCTGTGTGAGTTGTTATTTACTAGCATTATTTCTCTTGAGATTTTTTAATACTGCTCGGTCTGTTCAATTAAAGAGAAGTTTTCAAGTATTGATTTAGGTGATTAATTACCCTATGGATATGAATTGAATCTCCATAAAGCTTGCTCATCATTATGCCTCCTTCCAACGTTGCGATTATGATGGTAGCGATTTCATCAGCACTGACTTCCGGGCTAATTTCACCCTTTTCAATTCCTTTTTCAATAATTCGACAAATTAGATGTAGCCAAGAGTTCATCGCTTGTTGAGCACGTTCTCGCAACGCCGGATGAGCATCATCACTTTCCACAGCAGTATTCAGCAGTGGACACCCTCCCTTGATTGGTGGATTTTCTGCGAAGCTACTAAACACCCCAATGATTGCTTGCAGACGTTCTACTGCGTGGTGTTTGCTTCGTAATGCAAATCTGGTATGCTGCTTAATGCGAGCGATCGCAAAATCAAAAGCCTGTAGTACGAGATCGTCTTTGCTTTGGAAGTGATTGTAAATTCCTCCTTTCTGCAATCCAGTTACACGCATAATGTCTGACATCGATGAACCTGCATACCCCTGTTGATTAAACAGTTCGGCTGCTTGCTCAAGAATTCTGGTTTTTGTTTCTTCGCCTTTGGACATTACAGCGATTTTGATAGTAGAGAGTTTATTGAATTGAAAATTGCTGTAAATAAAATATTACCGACCGAATGGTTTGATTTAAAGTATCATGGTAGTTGTTTGTAAGTCAATATTTTTTCAACACTGAGTAAAGAACTAGTGCAGTACGGCGTCAAACCACCCCTGACGCTCGATGACTCGCTAACGCTGCGCTAACGGGTTCGGCAGTTCCTCATGAGGCGAACCCCCTTGGCGGTAGCCTCTCCCTTTGGGAGAAGACCGGACTGCCTCACCATTCAAAACCAATGAAATGCTTACGCTGTATTAATTTTTAATTTTTAATTTTTAATTCCGCCTTGCGGTACTAGGCATTGGCTATAGCCAAAGTTTGCCAATGCAGACTTCACCTAGTTATAGACGCCGTTAGTTTTGATGCTACCTCACCATAATTAATCAGGATTCTGGCATTATCAGGAATTTTAGCAGCAATGTTGGCGATTTGACCTTTGCTAAACAGGATTTTGACTGGATTGCAAAAAACAAAGTTTTCTATGAGTCATTAAACTAGGGAATCGGAATTGACCTTGAGTATTGTAATCACTTTCAGGATGTTGCCTAATTGCAGCATCAATGCGATATATCGCTTCTCTACAAAGTTTGGAATTATCCTTATGGTTATTAACTTGTAGGTGAATTTTTGAGCAACCAGTCTGTAGGGAGTTTGACTAACTGCGGTGTATTATCCAGATAATTGAGCGATATACAACGCGAATACGCTGGACGTTTAATCATACTTACGAGTAAAATACGGTAAGTGCATCGCCTTACGTGGTTTTATATGTAAAACTGTAGAAAAACCTAGTTATAAGTTGAGTTTAGCAGAGCGACTGACCAATAAGCAGTTATCAAAGTCTGTTTAAGCTAAATGCCAGTTGTCATGCTTACAAAAACTTCCACACAGGTTTTAAGTTGTCCAGGAATCCTTGAGAAACGCAATAACTTGTCATAACTAGCCCTGTCTACCACTGGGCTATAGTTTGGCTGAGTTGCTGCAACTGTTCGTAGTTAAGTCAGTGGTGCGATTCGGTGATTAGCGAATAACGGTAATCAGTCCGTAAATAACTAATCC
>NZ_CAWUDN010000182.1:0-8715 GCF_963920915.1 Nostoc sp. PCC 9305 | reverse complement strand
TAAATCCCCCGATAAATTGGGGGACTTTGACTCTGGTTCCCCCTTTTTTAAGCTACGGTGTATACACAAGTCTCTTAGCCATTGCATCGGCTAACAATGGCATTGCATCCGCTAACAATGCCATTGCATCGGCTAACAATGCCATTGCATCGGTTGACAATGCCATTGCATCGGCTAACAATGCCATTGCATCGGCTAACAATGCCATTGCATCGGCTAACAATGCCATTGCATCGGTTGACAATGCTATTGCATCGGCTAACAATGCTATTGCATTGGCTTGTAAAAATTAACCTACCCTATGTTACCTAGCAACTCGAAAAAATTTGTGTATACACGGTAGCTTTTTTAAGGGGGGTTAGGGGGGATCTAAACGCTGTGAGGCAACTCTCAAAGACTTGTGTATACACCGTAGCCGCTCTTCGGGAGGGGTTGGGGGTGGGGTGTTAGAGACTTTTGCAAGAGGTCTAATGGCATTTCCCATGCTATGAGCAAAGCTCATCAAGCTAGGTTTTTAAGACTTGTGTGTATACCGTTCCTTGTTCCCAGGCTCCGCCTAGATGCATTCATTGATTCAGAGACTCAATAGACTTGTTCAGAAATTGATAAAATCGTTGCCACCAAATACTTGCTATCGGCCAAGTCAACTCGCAGACAGTGCCTTGTGGAGAGTTAGGAAATCGTCGAAACTTACCTCTCAATTGTCGGGCTAAATCTTGAGCTTGGCTTGTGCCTTGCCCGCCACTTTGATACTTTTTAGATTTATTTGCAAATCCATTATCAATTATTTGTAGACAATATTCCTTCGACGATCGCGTACAAATAACATCAAGGCGGGTAGCTCCTTGGGAATGTTTGCCAACATTACATAAAGCTTCTTGCAAAAACAGGTACAACCCTCGCTTTTGATTTGTATTGAAGTTGCACTCTTCTAATGGTTCAAAATTAGGAGCAATAAAACTTTGGATGGTTGTAAATCCTTGAAAGTTTCTTCTTAAGGTAATGTCGTAGACATAATAAAGCATCTCAGAAATTGGAGTTTGTAAATCGATAACTTCACTTCCCTCTAAATAAAGACTATCACTGCGACTAAGCATTTCTTGACTGAGATATTCAGGAATAGTCCGTAACTCTCGATTAAGTTGTTCAAGTTGCGATCGCAATTTTTCCAGCTCTATCTCTTCCTCACCAAGACTTCTCAATATTACAGCCAGGGATTGCAGAGGCCCATTATGAATTGCTTCAAAAGAGCGCTTAAGAGTTAAACTGCGCTGTTCGAGTAGCGCTCTTAAATCTCGGTCAAAAAAAAATGTCGTCAGTCCGGCACTGGTGAAAGCTAACAAGGTTGGTACTAAAGGAATCCACCAACCCAAAATCAGTCCAACATAACAAATTCCGACGATTTCGATACTAGTTATACCAAGACTTAACAATGTTTTTGCCGGAGATTGCAGGATTAAACCCAGAATGATGCCGACTAAACCCCAAGTTAAAATCCATAAATACTCCCAAAATTCTGACCATACATTTAACAGTGGCCGTTTGTCTAAAACATGACTAATAATTTCACTTGTGGCATGAGCATGAACTTCTACACCATAAATCCATTGGTATTGATCGGAAGATTCGTCAACTCCTAAACCCGTGGTATAGAGTGTATTTTTAACTGCCGAGATGGTAAATCTATCTTTAACACTAGCAGCAGTCATGCCAATAATCACGATGCGATCGCGAATTAAATTAGGATCAATTTTATTATTAAGGACATCCCTTAGAGATATGGTGCGAAAAGGTTGGGGATGAGAGCGAAAGTTCATTAGCACTTGAAACCCATTGGCATCAGTTCCCACATATCCGCCAGAATTGGGGAGAAAGCGGACTAGCTGACTTGAACCGAACTTGATGGGATCGTAAGAGCGACTGCCATGAGTAAACTTTATTCCTAGTTCATGCAAATATAGTTGTGCTAAACGCAGAGGTAGGGAGTATTTCAGTTCTCCAGTATAAGTTTTACTTGCCATTAAGCTACGTCGCAGCTTTCCATCCGGGTCTACTATTGTATCTGCAAAGCCGACTCGTTCGGGAGGTAACTCCGGCGGTGGTTTAACATTAAAAGATTGCTTCCGATTTAATGCTACTTCAACTCCGATGAGATTTGGATTCTCTTTCCAGACAGGTGCAAGCTCGGCGTCAGCCGAACTAATTTTATCTCTAAAAAGGTCAAGACCGATGACTCTGGGTTTATAGGTATGTAAAATTCTCAACATTTGGGCAATTTCCCGATCTGGTATAGGAAATCTACCGACATAATTGATATCATCTTCATCAATACCCACAATTACCACTCGCGAATCAACGGCTTCATTAGGCCGTAGGCGCAGCAATTGATCGAAAGCCAGCCACTCTTGCGATTGCAACAATCCTGTTGAACGAACAAGTATAATTAATCCGATTACTGAAAGTCCTGGCAGCACTACTTCTCGCCAAAGTCTCAGTTCTTTCTGAGCTTTTTTCCATAAATTGCTTTTAGTAGAGAGTGCGAATTTCATCAGTTGATTAATCCGATTTTTCTAGCTGCGATTTCAATTTGAATTCTTAATTCTTTACCAGGTTCATCATAGACACCTAAAGTATCTTGCAGTCTAATCCAGTAGTTTCGGACAGTGCGATCGCTCAACTTCATTTGTTGGGCGATCGCTTTATCCGTTAACCCTTCTTGATATTTCAGTGTCAGTACTTCAAGCCATTTTCGGTCAAATTCTGGGCGCGATCGCAATTCTGAAGATAAATAAATAGAGCCGCGCAATGCCAAGTCAACTAACTTTAACATTTCGCGAAATGGCAAAGATTTATCCATCGCGGCAAAGCCACCTTCATAAGTATTAATTATCGGTTTGAGACGTACCAATGGTTTGACATTAGTACTCAGCACCACTAAATTAGGGGCGAGAGGGCTTGACATCAAAGTTTTGATCAATTGCATCCCAACTTCAATCTGAGCTTGAGATTGAGGTTTTTCTGGCAGACATAAATCAACAATTAGTAAGTCTGGGTGGTGACGTTCAAATTGCTGATATGCAGTCTGAGCATCCTGAGCTGCGAGGATTTCTGCTTCTGGATATTTTTCTTTGAGTGCTGGAATTGTACCTTGAAGAATTGCCTCATGGTCATCAACAACTAAAAATTTTTGCAAAGTTTGCTTTAGTTCTCGGCTCATAACTAGTTTACTTTTTAATATATTTATTTAACCTACTAAAACTATAGGATAGCTAAAAATTAACTTGCCATTTAAATGAAACTTATCGATCAATACTAGGATACAAATAATTAGCTAGTTGCGTGTTGCAGTTTTAGGAATTTAGTTTTCCAAAATTGGAAAATCAGCACTTTAGTTAAGGAATATAACAACTTGTTAAACTTGATGACGTAGTATCACTACTAGTTATGAGGAATTGAAAAGTCTTGTGAAAGCTAAATTAAGGTGTTATCAAAGCTGGGAATCACTGCTATATGCTTCTGAGGCGATGGGCTACGCCACAGTTTTGGCGATCGCAACTTTTGTAACAATTAATCCCGTCAACGCTCAAATTGTTCCTGATAATACCCTGCCAACAAATTCCAGCGTTGCGCCAGGATGCACAACTTGCACGATTGAAGGGGGAACGGTTCGGGGTAGTAACCTATTCCACAGTTTTAGCCAGTTTTCTGTACCTACAGGTGGGGAAGCATTTTTTAACAATGATGACATTTCGATTCAAAACATCTTCACTCGCGTTACAGGTAACTCGATATCTAATATTGATGGGTTGATTCGAGCAAATGCCAATGCAAATTTATTTTTAATCAATCCAAATGGAATTGTTTTTAATTCCAATGCTTCTCTTAATATTAGGGGTTCGTTTATTGCAAGTACAGCTAATAGTCTTAATTTTAGTGATGGTATTAAGTTCAGTACTGTAAATTCTCCAAGTCCACCTTTGTTGACTATCAATGTACCCATTGGTTTACAATTTGGGACGAATCCGGGAAAGATTCAGGTACTAGGTTCTAGTTTAGAAGTTGATCCTGGTCAGACCTTAGCACTTGTAGGCGGTAATGTGCAGCTTGATGGTGGGCAACTCCTAGCTAAAGCTGGAAATGTGGAATTGGGGGGTATGGCAGACACTGGTACAGTTGATTTGAATATTAATGGCTCATACCTTGGTTTAAGTTTTCCTGATGGCGTTGAACGCTCTGATGTATCTTTGAGCAATGGCACTAATGTTAATGTACTCGCTGGTGCTGGGGGTAGTATTGCGATCAATGCCCGTTCCTTGGATATCACTGGAGAAAGTACACAGCTACAGTCAGGCATAGCATCAAGGTTGGGTTCTGTTGACTCACAGGCAGGAGATATTGAAATTAATGCAACAGAGGCAATAAATCTGAATGGAAGTAGTATCTCTAATACGGTGCAATCAACAGCTGTAGGTAACAGTGGCGACATCAATATAACGACCGGATCGCTTTATGCAACAAATGGCGGTGTACTAAATACCGAAACCTCTGGACAAGGGAAGGCTGGCAGTATAAACATAGTTGCCCGTGATACCGTTTCCTTTGATGCGAGTTATGCATTCAGTGCTGTACGACCAACAGGCGTGGGCAAAGGTGGCAACATCAACATTACAACTGGGTCACTCTCTGTTACAAATGGTGGTGAGTTGGTTGCTACCAACTATGGTGGAAAGGGGGATGCAGGTAGTGTGAATATTACTGCCGGGGATACCGTTACCTTTGATGGGATAGGTAGCAATAGATTTCCGAGTGGAGCATTCAGCAATGTGTTCTCAAACGGGGTGGGTAACGGTGTCGGCATCAATATTACCACTGGGTCACTTGATCTGAAAAATGGCGCTGTATTGAATACCACAACCGAAGGGGAAGGAAATGCAGGCAACATCAACATCATGGCTGGGTCGTTTAGAGTGAGCAATGGCGCTGCACTCATTGCTGACACCTCTGGACAAGGGGATGCTGGCAATATAAAGATAGTTGCCCGTGATACCGTTTCCTTTGATGGGGCGAGTCCGACGAATAGACGCAATAGATTCACTAGGGCATCCAGCGCTGTACAACCAACAGGCGTGGGCAAAGGAGGCAACATCAACATCACAACTGGGTCGCTCTCTGTTAGAAATCGTGGCCAGCTGATTGCTACCAACTATGGTGGAAAAGGGGATGCGGGTAGTGTAAATATCTTTGCCCGCGATACCGTTGTCTTTGATAAAGGACTTGGTAATGACCCTACTGGAGCATTCAGCAATGTGTTCCCAAACGCGGTGGGCAACGGTGCTGGCATCAATATTACCACTGGGTCACTTTATCTGAAAAATGGCACTGTATTGAATGTCAGAACCGGAGGAGAAGGAAATGCAGGCAATGTGAATATAGTTGCCCGCGATACAGTCTCCTTGGAAGGAGCGGGCAACAATGGAAGCCCCAGTCAAGTACTCAGTACTGTAGAATCGACAGGCGTAGGCAAGGGGGGCGATGTTAACATTACAACCGGGATGCTGTCTTTAAAGGATAGGGCCAAAATAACGGTGAGCAGCCAAGGGTCAGGAATTGCAGGCTCATTAATAGTTAAAGCTAACTCTATCGATCTTGACAACGAAGCCACAATTAGTGCTGACACAAATGGAGGACAAGGAAATATTAATTTGCGATCGCGCGACTTATTACTTCTACGCCGAGGTAGTACCATTACCACCAACGCTACTGGTACTGCGACTGGTGGTAATATTACGATTGATACCAACAATCTAGTCGCGGTTCCAAAAGAAAATAGCGACATCACTGCCAATGCTGAAGATAGCTTTGGCGGTCAAGTAATTGTCAATGCTTCTGGCATCTTTGGCACACAGTTTCGTCTAAAACCCACGCCATTAAGTGACATTACAGCTAGTTCTGCTCGTGGTTCTGAATTTAATGGCGTAGTGCAACTCAACACGCCTGATGTTAACCCCTCTCAAGGCTTAACTGCTTTGCCCACAAACATCATCGATACTTCACAGTTGATTGCCAATAGTTGCATTGGACGGAGTAAACGGCCAGAAGGGAAATTCATTATCACAGGGAACGGAGGTTTGCCAGTGATGCCAGATGACCCTTCAATTGCACCCTATCAGACTTATCAGATACCGACTGTCCAGAGCGCAAGTATCTCAACGCCACAAGAAAACGCTCTCGACCCAAAAGACTCGATTACTAGCAACAAACCTCATAATGCTCCTAAATCTGCGCCACTGATTGAAGCTCAGGAATGGATGTACGGAGCTAATGGAGAGGTGATTCTTACTGCCTCTGCACCTGGTGTCCCTCCTCACGGTTTTTGGTCAAAACTCCCTACCTGTTCGGGTTCCTAAGAAGTTTTAGTTATCTTCGGAAATTGACTTTCCTATATAGGAAAGTCAATTTCCTAACTTGACGATGCGCGTCTAATTCAATTTATCTATTCTAAAAGAGTGAAGTGAAGGCGAACACCTAAAACGCGATCGCCGCACACACCAGAACAAACGCATCTAAATTACTCATAAATGCGTGAGTTCTAGCCATAAACCATTTAAAAAAAGGAGAATCCAATGATTGTTATTCGTGATTTAGAGCATTTGCTAAATACTCTAGATGCTGCTGAAGGAAGCAAGATTCAAGGTGGAGTAAACGTCCCTGCTGGCCCGATTTGGAATAATGATGATGCCAAAATTAAGTGTCCTGTTGTTGCGGCGGCAGCAGGTGGAACATGGGACGGCAATTGGACTACGACAATATGGGGGCAGCAGTCGGTTTGTAACATAGTGTGAGTAGAAAAGCAAAATTTGACCAATTAAAGGTTCACTAGACAAAAAACTTTTCTTGATACAACACAAACCAATACTGCTCGGTTAAGTATTTTTAACTCGGCATTGGGTTTGGGGAAAAGGTTAAAGGGTAAAGGGTAAAGGTTTTTTCTTTCCCTTTCCCCTTTACCCTTTTCCCCTTAACCGACAAGTATTGCAACACAAACACCCCTAACAACTGTAGTTAGGGGTGTGTTACTTCAATTTCTGTAAGGATTCAGGTGAAGGGGTATAGCCTAGGGTGTTGATTTTGTAACTTTTCAGGGGTTAAAAATTCATGCACAATCCTTTCCAATCCAAGGCTGGAGTAAAATTTGCAGTGGGAAAAGTTATTTTTCGCGTTCTTTACAGCGCTTTGCAACTAAATGAGGTACAGAACCAAGGATTCACAAATCAAATTATTCTTCTGCCTCCTGCCTCCTGCCTCAAAACCAGTGACTTTGTGCCTCATGAAAAAGAAAACTGCTGTAAGTAATGAGTAATAAGTAATGGATATAGGACTTACGCACAGGTAACGGAAAATCGAACCACAGAGGCACAGAGAACACGGAGGAATAAGAGTTTGAGAGGTATTTTGCGTAAGTCCTGGGATATTTACTCATTACTCATTACTCCTGCAAATTTGGTTCACCGATGATGACACCAAAACTGTATGAATAAAAAATGGGTAAATCTCATCAAAGTCAACACCCTAGGTATAGCCTCAAAAAAATCGTTAATTTATCCGAGAGTAATGGAAGAGGGTTATATGAATATTAAGCTAGCTAAATCAGGTTTTTTGATACTTTGCCTGATCTGTGCGATCGCCATAACTTTACTATTCGGTAATATATCTGCGAACTCTTATGAATCTCCCTCACAACCGAGTACCGCCTCAACTTCCACTTCAACGATGAATGCCATACGAGAGTGGAAGGGTTTAATCGAACCCTTTTTAGTAATGACAGCTGAATCACCCTTGCCTGGGTACAGCACTGGCACAATACTACCAGGAATACGTTTCCCAGATTTGGGGCAACAACATGTGGAAGTAGGTACTTCAGTCACTTATAACTCAAATCCACCAAGCTCTGGGCCGCACTACCCCTACCCAGCAGCGTGGGGTATATACAAAGATCCGCCCGCCGATGAATTTTTAGTACATAATTTGGAACATGGTGGGGTAATTATTAGCTACAACCCTAAGCAAATTAAAGATCAAGAGTTGACCCAGCTACAGCAGCAGGCGCGATCTTTGAGCTACTTTAATGGACGTATTATCCTGACACCACGGCAGAACCTCGACACAGCAATTGCACTCACCGCTTGGAATTACTTGCAGAAGCTTGACCGTTACAACTCTAAAGCAGTAAAGGTCTTTTATGATACGCACATTGTTCGAGGCCCTGAATGCCAGCAAGGGCGATGTCCGGGCTAATGCTTTGTTCTATGAATGAGGAAAGAGATACCTTGTTTCGATTTTTCGATTTATAGCATCGAATTGGTACAAGACCTTAACCACGAAGCTGCTGCTACTGTTAGTGGTGGTGCTTTAGACCTTTCAAGCTTACGTAATGGTAAGGATCGCGCTTAAATAAATAATCTCACAGGCAGATTTTCAAGTTTAGGCAATTTTAACAATATAGCATCTTGGTATCAGGTACAAAATACCTTCTAAGAGCAGACCTGGCGCTAACAACAACTTCGAGTCCGTCACTCCTGCATAATCAGCTCGGTTCTATTTCATACCGCAGACTAGAATTCTGAAAAACCTAAAACAGAAAAGAATGCTCTCACCTTCTTTAGGGAACTCCAAGAAATAAATTATCCAATATTGTGGGGTGGGCATCTTGCCATT
>NZ_CAWUDN010000181.1:0-9061 GCF_963920915.1 Nostoc sp. PCC 9305 | reverse complement strand
CTAATTTTAAGTATTTTGTCTGTTTGTTAAGAAAGATGCGGGTAATGGATAGCTTAATAAGGGGGGGGCAAAAAGCTCTCAAAGTCCCCCTTTTTAAGGGCAGGGCTGTTTCATTCCCTAAAACAGGTAAAATAGCAAGGGTTGAGGGGATAAAAATGATGGGTGCAGTTCTGATTGAACAATTGAAGCAAGTAGCAGACTTTAGAACGACAGATGGGCGAAGACACCCACTGTGGTTAGTGTTGCTGTTGGTGATAATGGGAACAATGAATGGATATGTGGGATATAGGGGGTGGGGAGATTTTGTCAAAAGGCATAGTTGGGTATTAATAGAGAAATTTGGGATTGAAAAACATGGAGTACCATCATACTCAACAATCCGACGTGTAATGATGGGAGTAGATTTCGATAAGCTGGCAGAAAGATTTAATGAATGGGCAAAAAATTATGTTGATTTAGAAGAATCCGAATGGTGTGCAACAGATGGAAAAAGTATTAAGGGTACAGTGCAAAACTACAGTTCATCTAATCAAAATTTTGTCAGTATAGTGTCGGTGTTTGCTTGCAAAAGAGGGCTGGTTGTGGGGATGGAAAAATTTGAGAACCAGCAAAAAAGCGAAATTCAAGTTGTCCAAGAGTTAGTTACAGCATTAGGTTTAGAAGGTGTAGTCTTGAGCTTTGATTCTTTACATTGTCAAAAAAAACTTGTCAAATGATTATAGAGAGCGGTAACGATTACGTCATTGCTGTTAAAGGTAATCAGCCCAAACTACATAGTCATATTCAACACATTGCCGCCACAAAAAAACCAACTTCTCGTATAGTTGAGACTGAAAAAACTAGAGATAGATATACAACACGCATTGTAGAAGTTTTTCATGATTCCAATGGAATTGACCCTGCATGGACTGGAATAAAATCTTTAATCAGGGTCGAAAGAATTGGTACGAGAAAGGGCAATAAATATCATGAAATTGTTTGTTATATTAGCAGTTTGATAGCAAGCGCGAAGGAATTTGCTCTCGGTATTCGTGGTCATTGGGGTATCGAAAACTGCCTGCACTGGGTGAAAGACGTTGTTTTCAAAGAGGATTGTTCTACAATCCGTCTCGGCAACGCTCCCGCCAATCTTTCCATTATGAGAGCGTTCGCACTCAATATTCTTCGTCGCAATGGTTGTCATTCCATCACAATTGCTCAAAGATTTCTCTCTCATGATATTGACAAACTCATTCATCTTGTGGAATGAAACAGCCCTGCTTTTTAAGGGGGATTTAGGGGGATCAAGATATGTGCAACTTCACATTAAATTGGTATAAGATATCTCTAACTATTTTCATCTGAATTAATTTATCTTTGTTATAAATTGTATCAGTCTAGTTGGTTGTGTCCAAATACTACATCATATTGTAAATTATTGAAGTACAAAAGTACCCTACCCACGCTGATATAAATTTCATCAAAGTTTTGTAGTTTGGGTAATATACCCAAACTACTTATACAAGTTAAATGTGTAACAGCTTATCTTTGTTTATTACTTGTCATGCTACTACGAGCCTTCATTTGTTACTTGAAGAATCGATTGACTAGATTGGGCTAGATAGATACCCGCTAAAACTACGGCAAAAGTAGCCCAGTCAAACAAACCTACTTGTTCTGAAAAAATGAACCAAGCAAAAATGGAAGCTAAAACTGGTTCTAGAAGAAGTGTGACGGCGACAACGCCTGAAGATATTCTGCTGAGGCTATAAGCTAAAAGTCCCTGACCCAGCACTTGACAGAAAAGAGCTTGGAAAATGATGAAAAACCAGCCCGTCCATGAATAGGGAAATAGTCTATTTTCAAGGAATGGTAACACTGGTAGTAGAAACATTGTTGTCACTCCACAGCGCCACAGCATGATAGTTGCAGTACTAAATCTGGTTCGGAGTCTTTCTATCAGCAGCATACATGTAGCCATGAAAACCGCAGTTAACAATGCTAATGCATCACCTAGTATTTGATCGGTTGCAAATTGCACCTTATTGAGTTCAAATGCGATCGCTCCTCCCAAGGCTATGACCAGACCAATCACGAATCTGTTGTCGAAACGCCGACCAAATAACAAATACCCAGCCAAAGCAACAAATAAGGAGTTCAAATTAGACAATAAAGCTACGTTAGCAACACTAGTTTGACTCAGCGACCAAGCCCACAATAGAAGGTAGGTTCCAGCAGAGGTTCCCATTGCCAACAATAGCCACACTTCTTGACTTGTAAAAGGCTTCTGTTCTATGGATTGGTTATCAAGCAAGGCAGGAGTAAGAGTAATACTGCCTGACGCTTGCGGACTCGCTAACGCTACGCTATCTATCTCCTGTCTCCTGCCACCTTCAATAGATTTTTGGTAGCGGAAAGCCTCAAGTCCATTCCACAAACCAAAGACAACTGTCGCAATCCAACTGCGATGAAATACTACAGCATTTGCACCAATTTCTTGTTGACACAATTTAGTCAGAGATGGTGCTAAAGATATAGGAATTAGAGCAAACAATAATGAGACAGTTCCTAATAAAGCTGGTGTTTCGGAGAATTGTTGCTTTAGTAATGACAGTTTCATCGTCATACTTTTAACGAAAGTGTTAACTATATTTTTGACTGATTCCTGGAACGGGTAATTAACAGCAGCTTGGCTAGATACGGCTAAGTATAAACCCATTAAAACTACGGCGAAACCTACCCAATTAGAGAAAGTTAATTTTTCTGAAAAGATTACCAGAGCGAAAATGCCGCTAAATACTGGCTCTAACAGATGCACCAAGGAGACAACCACAGAGGAAAACCTAGCAAGGCTATAGGTCAAAAGCCCATGACCTAAAACTTGGCAAATCAGCGCTAGGAAAATTACCCATAGCCACCCACTGACTGTAGAGGGGAAAAGCCGATCTTGAGTTAACAAAAGTATGGGGAAGATAGCTAGAGCCGCGATCGCACAGATCCACAATTGAATTGTCGCCGGAGAAAATTTAGTTCGTAATTTTTCTACGATCAGCAGGTATGCACTCAAGAAAATCGCCGAAATAATTGCAGCCAACCCTCCTTTAACTTCGTCTGTGGCAATTTGCAACTCCTCAAATTCAATGGCGATCGCTCCCCCAAGGGCGATGACCATGCCAATCAGGAATTGCTTCTCAAAACCCTTACGAAATAACAGCCAAACTCCTAAACTAGTAAATATAGGGGCGAGATTATGTAAGACACTAGAGATCGCAACGCTAGTTTGAGTCAGCGACCAAGCCAAGAAAACTAAAGTAGCAGCCCAAAAAATACCAGCACCAAGCAATAGCCATAGATCCTGACTGGTGTAGGGCTGCTGTTCTACAGGTTTGTCTAAGGAAAGTCGCTGACGAATCGCCTTGTATCCATTCCAGAGCAAGAAGATCGCACTACCAAGCCAAAGACGATTAAATACAGTGGCATTGGGACTAAGTTCAGTTTCACTCAATCTTACGAAAATAGAGCCAAAAGATATGGCACCGACACCTACAAATAATGAAGCAAGGGCTATCTTCGTTTGATTGGACAGATTCATTAGGAAATTTAAATTCAACTTCTTACCAAGAAAGAACCAAATACAAATATATGGATCAAACCTTCTAACCAACCCAGTGGTCTTGGGCAAATCCTACAGCTATTTTGGCTAGTAGTGTCACAAAAGCGCCCAATATTAAATATCCTTGACGAGGATGGTGAGATAGCAGCACACCAATTGCTATGTTCAAAGGCACAATACCGTAGGCGAGACGGCTCAAGGAAATAGTGCCTCCAGAGGCCAACAGTAAACCAATACCACAAAAGCCATAAATAACCGTAACTGGGGTCAGTTGCGTGTGTAAGCGCCACAACACATAGCCACCACCTAAGACCATGAACAAGTTGAGGAAGTTATTGATCCACTGTTCGCTTGCCAAAATCAACAAAAATAAGACTAAACCATAAAACCCATAAAATAATTTTACAGAACTAAAACGTTGACGGAAATGCCATAAAAGATAGCCACTGGCAACAATCACGCCAAATAACAAGAGATACCAGGGATCTTGAATTGCACCAGATGAGTTTTGAACCCAGCCAAATTGCCAATTTTTACTGCCAACGGCAATTTGCATGAACATATTTAACCAACCCTGCCAATCAAACCCTAGAGTTGGTCGCCATCCCCGCTGTGCTTCGATAAAAGCTAAAGGGTTGCCAAAATAAATCGCACAATACAAACTGAATAGAAGTGTGCCAATAGCGGTAGTCAAACCAGCTATATAGGCAATGGGTGGTCGGCGTTCTTTCCAGGCTGCGATCGCCAATGCTGGAATTAGTGCCATACCTGTAGGACGTGTTGCTGTTGCCATCGCACCCCAAAGGGCAGTCCAGCCATACTGCTTTTGATCGAACGCCCGCAAAGTCGCCGTACTCAAAAACAAATACAGCCCCTCTGTGTAAATCACTCCCGTAAACATGGAAGCTGGATACAAAGAAAGCACAGCAGTTACCCAATGCGCTGTATTGATGCCATGATGCTCCTTGACCCAAAAGTACAAACAGTAAAGCGCTGCAAAAAATGCCAAGTTGTTGACTAAGGTGCCTGCCAATTCAAACGGTAAGCCCAACTTCATCAAAAACCAGATACTTAAGGGAAATAGGGGAAAGAAGGCTAGATTATGTTGCTTACCGTCATTCACAAATTCATAACCAGAAGTTGCGATCGCACGGTAATGTATACTATCCCAGGCATCAAAAATCCCCCAGCTAAAACGAGGCAAAAATTCCTCTGTTGCTAACGGTAGCTTTGGCGCAACCAGCAACATAGCTGTCCAAATAAATATTCGACTGCCAAGCCATATTGCTGCTGGAAACAGGAAATCATTTTTCCATAAGACTTTTTTTATAGCTATCTGAACTTTGACCATAGGGTTGAGTGCTTCAACAAACTCCTTTGTGCATCTTTTTACCTATGGCTGTAACACAGCAGTTTATGAGTAATCTTTTGCATATTAAATCCTCCACCAACACAATTAACAAACTGGACAAATTACCAATCAATTGAAATTATTTCCTATTTGGTTACTTTTGCCAATTTTCTCGGAATTTATCTTTAAAATATAGTATTTATAAATACAATTTTTGTCTAGTTACAGCAGTTACCACTGGGGGAAAGATACTGAAAGAAAAAATTAATCACTCAGGAACGCACAGCTTGCTGTGTGTCCCTACCCGTGTACCTCATTCAAATGAAAATCGCTTTTAGTACTTTTAAGTAGAAGGGCTTGATTAAATTAAAACTCGTAGTAAGCGGCTTTAGTCCTTGAGAATCTTACATAGAGGGATAAATCGCTTACTACGAACAAAAGTTTTATCTTACATTTAGTTACGTCTACTTACTTATTAGCTAACAGTCTATCGAGTTGAAATTAACGGATTGGAACTGTTGCAGGGACACGGGCACGGGGAAACTTCTTTGCTTTCTTGCATCAGTGTATCGATTATTGTGATTGCTGTGATTAAAGAGTCCTAAGCAATTTATAGTGAGAGTTGTCTGTAAATCCTTAAGCAATTGTGAAAGCGATTACTCTCGTTGGTTCCACTGGTTCTATTGGTACTCAGACTTTAGATATTGTCACTCAGTACCCAGATCGGTTTCGGATTGTGGGATTGGCAGCTGGGAACAATGTAGAGATGTTGGCTGCTCAAATTCGGCAGTTTCGGCCGGAAATAGCAGCCATTTGCTCAGAAGATAAATTACCAGCCCTCAAAGAAGCTATCATTGACCTCGATCCTCAACCGATTCTACTGGCAGGTGATGCCGGAGTGATAGAAGTCGCCCGTTACGGCGATTCCCAAACCGTTGTCACTGGTATTGTAGGTTGTGCTGGTTTGCTACCCACGATCGCAGCGATTGAAGCTGGTAAAGATATTGCCTTAGCAAACAAAGAAACTCTGATTGCTGGCGGCCCTGTGGTTCTACCCCTAGTCGAAAAACATGGTGTAAAATTACTCCCTGCCGATTCCGAACATTCCGCTATCTTTCAATGCCTCCAAGGTGTTCCCAAAGATGGCTTGCGGAAAATTTTGCTCACTGCATCTGGTGGGGCTTTCCGCGACTGGGATGTAGAAAAGTTAGCGGATGTAACCGTTGCTGACGCTCTCAAACATCCTAATTGGTCGATGGGACGGAAAATCACAGTAGACTCTGCTACTTTGATGAATAAAGGACTGGAAGTAATTGAGGCTCACTTCCTGTTTGGGTTGGATTATGACGATATCGAAATTGTCATTCATCCCCAGAGCATTATTCACTCACTGATTGAACTGCAAGATACTTCAGTTTTAGCTCAACTCGGTTGGCCAGATATGCGCTTACCCTTGCTGTATGCTCTATCTTGGCCCGATCGCATCTACACCAACTGGGAACGACTAGATTTAGTCAAAGCTGGAAACTTAACCTTCCGGGAACCAGATCACCAAAAGTATCCTTGTATGCAGTTGGCTTACGCTGTAGGTAAAGCTGGCGGTTCGATGCCAGCTGTGTTGAATGCTGCCAATGAGCAAGCTGTAGCTTTATTTTTAGATGAAAAAATTCGGTTTTTAGATATTCCCCGGTGTATCGAATTGGTGTGCGATCGCCATCAAAATGATAACCGTGCAAATCCCTCTTTAGATGACATTTTGGCAGCAGATAAATGGGCAAGACAAGAAGTTTTAACAGCGACTGAAAAGTTAGAAACTCAATCGCGGATAATTTCTTTGCGATAAAAACCTTTCATTCAGATACCCAAAAGGCAGATTTTCTGGCTCTTGACCAATTCTTATTTAGCCTTCAGCCTAATGCTGAAGGCTAACGGTTAAATTCAGCGGCGATAATTAGTGCAAAAAAAGCTACCTCAAGGGAGTGCCCTCCCACAAATCCCAATAAATGCGTGGCCATAAGGCTTGTCGTTAGACATTGCACTTTCCCATCAACCCCATTTAAGAATCACGTTTTTTTGTCGAACCAAAATCAAACTGTTTCTCAAGCCGATCTTGTTCTTCTTTCAACCATTGTTTAAGAGTTTCTTCTGAAGGAAGTGCTACCATATAACGCGAGACAAATAATTGATTATCAAGTCCGTACAACAGTAGCTAAATTTGTGTTGTTAATATTACTAATATCATTAATGAGTTCTTCGTAATTCACGCTAATTACTGTACGCCACAACTACAATTAGTTAATTTTAATCTAAAGACTTCCCCAAAATTAAGCTTTGCGATCGCATTTTCCCCACTGCAACAGAAATGCGTAGACGCACAGAGGCTTGTCGTCAAACATCGCAAACATCACAAATGCGTAGCCGTAAGGCTTGTCGTTAGACATCGCACTTCCCCAATATCACAAAGGCGATCGCGTCTATGCACTTCATCCGAAAGTCAAAGTCCGTGTAGTATAGCAAAGGTAAATATTTTTGGTATATACTATAAATGCGCTTTGAGTGGGACGACAACAAAGCCAAATCAAATTTTTTGAAACACGGTATTCAATTCGAGGAAGCTGTAACAGTTTTTGCCGACCCCTATCTTCTGTTTACGGAAGACTCTATTCATTCTCAGGGAGAAGAAAGAGAATGGGCGATTGGTGAAATAGAAGATGGGTCAATTGTTGTAGTTGTTTTTACCATACGAGGTGAGCGAATAAGGATAATTAGTGCAAGAAGAGCTACAAAAAAGGAGTGTCAACAATATGAGTCAGGAATCTGAGTTTCCTTTTGAGAGAGCAAGACGAGTTACACCAGAAGAAAACCAAATATTCAGAGATGCGATCGCAGATCAGTTTGGGGTTAAACTCAGCAAGCGTGGACGACCTGCTAAGGGTGAAGAAGAAAAGTATGAGCCGGTTTCTATCAGATTTCATCCTAAAATCATAGCCTGGGCAAAAGAAGAAGCAGAAAAACGAGGGGTAGGCTATCAAACGGTTATCAATGAAGCACTATTGGAGAAAATAGGCTGAAACTTAGCGATCGCACTTCATCTCATCAACAATAAACGCGTAGCCGTAAGGCTTGTCGTCAGACATCGCACTTCTCCAACATCACAAAGGCGATAACTTCTCTTCTCTGCGAGAGGCTACGCCAACGAGACGCACTCGCGTTCGTTAAGCTGCGCTAACGCACTTTCCAAAAAACCAAAAGGCGATCGCCATCCACAAACCCAACAAATGCGTAGCCGTAAGGCTTGTCGTCAGATATCGCGCTTCCCCAACATCACAAATGCGTAGCCGTAAGGCTTGTCGTTAGACATCGCGCTTCCCCAACATCACAAAGGCATAGCGTGGCTATTTATTGTCAGGGCAAATTTCTTTTCGCAAATCGGGACGGGAAGCAAGGTATTCTTTTAAATGGTCGCAACCTCGCGTTAGTAACCTATCTAAACTTTGAACACGACGCATCTGCACAGAATTAGAATCTACTGCAATGGCAATTAACTTACTATCTGGGCTGAAAACAAAACTCCAGCCTTGATATTCAGCAAATTGCTGCCAAGAACCATCTGTTACCTCTGTCCACAGACGCACAGTACGATCCGCGAAATAAGTGCCTGTGGCAATCGTCTTACCGTCCGGGCTAAATGCTAAATTTGTGATGCGATCATTATGTTTGAAAGTGGCTATTTCTTGTCCTTGTAGGTTCCACAGCTTGGCTGTACCATCCCACGAAGCAGTGGTAACAGTCTTACTGTCAGGGCTAAATACTACATTTAAAACCCAATGATTATGTTTGAGAGTAGCAATTAACCTACCTTGTAGATTCCATAGTTTAGCAGTGTCGTCATTAACTGCCACCAACTTTATACTCGTAGTCTCCAGTCATAATTTAATTTCCAATGGAGAACAATTACATCGATGTCTATCTTGAGTTTAATTTCGAGAATATTGAGTACGTATTGAGTTTTTATTGAGTTGCTATTGAGTTGTAATTGACTTTACCAAATAAATTACTACTAATTGTGGGGTGGGCATCTTGCCATTGGTGTCAAGTTAAGGCATCAGCCCAGATGT
>NZ_CAWUDN010000180.1:0-9162 GCF_963920915.1 Nostoc sp. PCC 9305 | reverse complement strand
GGGGGATCTACGACGATTTTGGTTTTCTAGAAAGATGTGTGTACACCGTAGCCCCTTTAATGGAGTATGAACCTTTAATGGTTTGTACTCTATTATTTTTTGTATGGGTTTTATGCGATCGCCAATTCATCATCTAAGGGACTTCCAAATAAAAAAACATCCCAAATTTTCTTGTGGGATGGGTGTCCCCACCATTGGTGTCAAGTTAAGCTCAAACTTACTATGTCAATAAGCATTTAGGCTTAAAAATTCGCTTTGAAAGGGACAAAAAACGAACTTTTTCAGGGACTATTAATGCTTTGTTTCTTAGCATCACTCCCAACTTGTGTATAGAAGTCAGAAAAAGTTCACCTTTATACTTCGTTTTTAACAAAACCTATCGTTGACAAATGGATTTTAACCTTAAGTTGACACTAATGGTGTCCCCACCCGTCCCAGATTTAGGGCGCTCATGTTGCCATACGTGTCAACTTAAGCTAGAAATGGCTTCACTGTTGGCTTCATCACCCGCCTAGAACTAAAGTTCCAGGCTAACAGCTCAAGTCATCTAAAGATGACTAAAGATTTTCCGGGATATTTAGTCATCTTTTAGATGACTTTTGCTATGAGCAAGGAACTGAAGTTCCTTGCGGGACATCGGTTTTACGTTAAATTGACACCAATGTCATGTTGCCCACCCCACAAAATGGATAATTTATTTCTTGGAAGTCCCTAAAGCATTCCCAATATCTCTAATGCTGTGTCCAAATGCCATTTAACCCGATAGAGTCCAAACAGTTTCTCTTGACTGTACCGTGCTGGGTACTCTAGTTTCCTCCCCTCCATCGTCACCTTGAGCAATGCTGACTGCTCTGGTGTCGGTGTTCCCATAGCTTCTAGTGTCGCTTCTAGCGCTTCTACTTGAGAAAGCAAAAGCATAGGAGACTTCAATCCTTTATTGTCCGACACTTGCTTGCAGGCTATAACACGGAAGGTCAGCAGTGCATTAATGTATGATGCCTTATCAGCAGGGTTTCCTATTGCTTGGATGCCATACTGTATCAGACATAAATCGCGTAACGCTCTCAAGCTTTTAACTTCTAATTCTGTGCGCGTAAACATAAAATAGAGTTACCTCTTGTAAAAGTGGGAATCGGTGGGCAACAAGTTTCTCAGGCTAAGATGCCCATCAATTTAACATTCTCCACTGATATACACGTGGAGAATAACTTTATTTGTATTTCTATACAATGTCTAAAAATAAAGGTAATCCAGATAACTTAAAGCCATTTACCACAGACAGAGAGCGACCACTAACTGAATATCTACATTTGCGTGTCACTAAAGAAATGAAGGAAGAAGTGAAAGCTAAAGACGATCCTCCTGAATTTTGCCGTCAAGCTATCCAAGAGAAGCTAGATAGAGATAAGTAACAAAAAGTTGTTAGAGTAATAGTCCAAGAACTTTAAGAATATAAATACAGATAGCTTCCTGTGCCTCCCCTGCCCCTTTGCCCCTCTGCCCCCTTCCCCTTATCATGTAATGCCCCTTGCCTATCCACGCCGTCAACGGCAACTCGAAAGTTTAGTCCAAAAATTAGGTTTGTCGCTAGAAGCACCTATAAAGTGGGAATTGCTAGATTTAGCGCTAACTCATCCCACTGTCTCTGATTCGGCAAATTATGAACAGCTGGAATTTGTTGGCGATGCAGTGGTGCGGCTGGTGTCGGCTGTTGTGTTATGGGAAAATTATCCCGATTGTCCAGTAGGGGATTTTGCGGCAATTCGTTCGGTGTTGGTGAGCGATCGCATTCTCGCCCAATTGGCCAGAGTTTATGGTTTGGAGTTATACTTACTAGTCGCTGGTAGTGCTACCGCCGATAAAGTTGGTCTAGAGTCACGACTGGCAGATGCTTTTGAAGCCGTTCTGGGTGCGCTTTACTTAAGTACTCAAAATCTGGAATTGATTCGCTCTTGGCTAGATCCCCACTTTCACGAACTAGCAACAGAAATTCGCCTCGATCCTGCCAGACTTAATTACAAAGCTGCTCTCCAAGAATGGACTCAGGCGCAATTTAAAGTTTTACCAGAATATCGGGTTATGGAAGTAACTCAACCGCATCGCAATCAAGAACGTTTTCTGGCTGAAGTGTGGCTGCACGGAAACAAACTCGGAGAAGGTAAGGGGCGATCGATCAAAACTGCTGAACAAGCCGCAGCTAAAGTAGCTTTTTTAGCAATTTCTAATCCGCAAATACCCTGAGCTTAAAAGAAGGGCGATTAGTCGATAATCAGTTGATTGTCAGTGGTCATTTGTCCCTCATCCTTTGTATACAAATAACTAATGACAAATGACAAGTGACAAATGATTAATAACTAATGACAAATCAAATTAAAATTGCTGTCATCGGAGTTGGGCGTTGGGGAGTGCATCTGCTGCGAAATTTTTTAGCAAATCCCCAAGCAAATGTAGTTGCTGTAGTAGACCCCCATCCAGAAAGATTAGCGGCGGTAAAGCAGCAGTTTAACTTAGATGAAAATGTACTATTAACAACCCAGTGGCAGGATTTAAAGACAGTGTCAGGGTTGACAGGAGTGGCGATCGCAACTCCTGCTACCACCCACTATGCTTTAATTAAAGACTCTCTCAAACAGGGATACCATGTTTTGGCAGAAAAGCCCCTAACTCTCAATCCAGCAGAATGTCGGGAACTTTGCCATTTAGCAGAGCAGCATAATTTAATACTAACTGTTGACCATACTTATTTATTTCATCCAGCGGTTGAGCGAGGAAAAGCTGTAGTACAAGCAGGTAAATTAGGTGATTTACGCTATGGCTACGCCACCCGCACCCATTTAGGGCCTGTCCGTCAAGATGTTGATGCGCTGTGGGACTTAGCCATTCACGATATTGCTATATTTAACGCTTGGCTGGGTCAAATTCCTGTGCAAGTACAAGCAACGGGTACGGTGTGGCTACAGGGAGCAGGGGGGCAGGGGAGCAGGGGGGCAGAGGTGAGTCCATATACAGAGTCTGTGCCTCAAGGTTTGGCTGATTTAGTATGGCTGACACTCACATACCCAGATGGCTTTCAAGCTTATATTCATTTGTGCTGGCTGAATCCTGATAAACAGCGACGGCTGGGGATTGTAGGTAGCCTTGGCAGCTTGATTTTTGATGAAATGTCAATATCATCACCCCTAACCCTGCTACATGGTGAGTTTGAACAGCAAGGGAATCAATTTATTCCTGTTAATCAAAGGCAGATAGTGCTGGAATTAGAGCCAGGAGAACCATTGGGGCGAGTTTGCTCCTCCTTTGTTGGCTCTATTCTCAACAATACTCCCTCAGAGATTTCGTCTGGCTGGGTAGGCACTGAGTTAGTAGAAATTCTTGCTGCTCTAACATTATCTCTTAGCCAAGGCGGTAAACCTGTTTTTTTGAGCGATCGCATTGTCAAGGAGCAAAAGTTTCAGGAGTACTGATGAATATGGACTTTTGACTAAATTACTTCTTAAAAGTCCCATTTGCACAAACTTTTGCTTTTGGAAGGCTTACCAAGATAGTTTGCAGGGGCGAAAGACGAATCTCGCAAGTCTCATTTCCAAATAGCAATTTGGACTTCGGGAACTTTTCTTTGTCTACCTCTACTTTCACAGACTTGTCGATCCCCAAAGAAGAACTTCCCCCAGATTCCTGTAGGTTGGGGTAGCGGCTTGCCTTTACTGGCTCATTCCCAGAGGAGAATCCCAAATCCCCGACATTTGCTTCTTTATTTGGAACAGCTAACTGCGAGATATCAATCAAAGGTAAGGTAATTTTCAGTGTCGTACCTTGATGAAGTCCTGCACTCTCAAGAGTAATGCTACCTCCCATGAGTTCGATTAAGTTTCGTGAAATCGCTAGTCCTAGTCCAGTACCTTCAAACTGACGCGTTGTAGTGCCATTCACCATTACAAAGGGGCGAAATAGTTTGTGCTGTTGAGTCGGATCGATGCCTATACCTGTATCTTTGACAGCTACTACTACCTGAGATGTACCATTGCTAGATTGAATTTCTGTAGTAATGGTGATGCTGCCGGTGTCGGTGAACTTAGTGGCGTTGCCGATAACATTAATCAGCACTTGCTTCAGTTTTCCCGCGTCTGCCTTAATTGGGATCGCTTTGGAAGTTAACTCACATTTCAATTGCAAGCCCTTTTGTTGGACATTAACTGATTGTAAATTAATTACCTCTAACAATAGTTGTCGGAGGTCAATAGGCGTGGAAACAACTGAAAGCTTACCTGCTTCGATTTTAGAAATGTCGAGTAAATCATTAATAATACCTAACAAGTGAATCGTCGTTTCATCGGCACGTTTGAGAAACTCCATTTCTTCTTCTCGGTCATCACATAAGCCTTCTTCAACCAGGCGAATACAGTTAATAATAATATTTAATGGGTTTCTCAATTCATGGGAAGTCGTAGCCAAAAACTGGCTTTTAATCTGGTTAGCACTTTTTGCTTCTTTCCAAGCTATTTCCAGTTCTTCCGAGCCAGCTTTCAGCCGTTCTACCATTTGGTCTAATGCTTGGGCCAGTTGATTGAATTCCCGAATTTGAAAATTGTGCGGAACTGGTTGTGCGGCATGGTGAGAGTGAATATTCAGAGCGTAGTCTCGCAATTCTTCTACAGGACGGGCCAAGTAAGGAGCTAAATACAGGGATGCTAACAAACTTGCGCCAATCAAACCAACTGTCAAAACAATGAGAATTAATTTGATTTCCTCTAAACCAAACAGCGCATTATCGACACTACTAACAGCTAAAACTATCCATTTTTGCTGTTGCTGTTGAGTAAGTGGATTTGCAATAACTGTATAGCCAGCGACTAATTCTTCTCCCTGTCTAAAAGACAAACTTATCGAATCGTTTTTTCCCGTAATTGCATTTTTAATTATGCTTTTGATTTGGGAAGCATGAGGGTGCTGAGTGATATTAGTTCCCACCCAATCTGTGAATGGGTGTGCCAAAATTGTGCCATCTTCAGCAATCACTACCATAGCGCCTGTGAGCGATCCCGGCGGATTTCTGGTTTGTTGGTACAATGCAGACTGAATACTTAAGCTGTAAATTAAATTTCTTCGGCTATCAGAAACTGGTGCAGATAAAACTACTTGCAGTTGATTTTGTGCATTTCTTTTTCCAGTCGTTCCTGCTTTTGGCGGGAAGATTGCTTTGACATCAATTCCATCACTAGGCAAAGGTAATCTCAATTCGCCAATTTCTCGATCTCCACAGCTACTAGCAATTATCTTGTGGTTTAGGAGATTTGTTAATTGGATGCACTCAATACTGGCTGGAAGTTGTTGCCTTAACTGCGTGAGAAATTCTTGCTCTTGTATAGGCGAACCCGACGGAATAACCGTTGTTTTGCTTACACTCTGCAAATTAGCTTTTAAGATTGCGATCGCATCACCAATTCTCTCCCCTTTACTGATGGCGCTTTCTGTTAAATTTTGCCGTGCAGTTCTCAATATACTAGTACGTGCCTTATTCAAGGCAACAATTTCGCCTACAAGCAAAACTGGAACAAACAGCAGCAATATTCTCGTTACTAAAATTCGACGGAAGGAAGATTGGCGGGAATTAGTCATCGAGTGTCTCACTTTGCACCTGCAATCTACAACACCAAAGATATGCAATTAAATCAGCTAGATGAGACATTTTATTAAATTATCAGAATTTTATTTTCAATGTTTAAAAATAACAAATTGCTATAATTCAAAAAGAAACGTAGTATACCAAAACTCGTATATGCTAGATGTAGAAGCGATTTGTGTTGCATATCAATACAGTGGTGAAATTATAAAACAGTAGCTTGCAGGTATGGTTTTTTTTGAAAATCTACACACGACTAAAGTAAATATTAAAACTATCAAATCAATTTAATGTTGCAACATCGTCCTCATACTACAGTTGTTTTAGCAATGAGTGCAGATGGCAAGATAGCAGATTTTAAGCGATCGCCTGCTCGGTTTGGTTCAAGGGTTGATAAAGCGCACTTAGAAAAACAAATTGCTGCCTCTGATGCCGTTTTGTTCGGTGCTGGTACTCTGGACGCTTATGGAACAACACTTACTGTAACCGATCCAACTCTAGTGCAACTTCGGGCGCAAGGAGGGAAGCCTCGGCAACCAGTTCATATAGTGATTACAAACTCTGCAAACCTTAATCCGGAAATTCACTTTTTTAAGCAACCAGTTAGACGATGGCTACTCACTACAACAGCAGGGGAATTTTCGTGGAAAGAACGCTTACAGACGCTTCACTCAACGCTGGGAATCGGAGTACAAGAGTACCCTCCAGAATTTGAGAAGATTCTGGTTTTTGAAACACCAACGCAAGAAATTGACATTCTCGCAGCCTTGAAGCAACTAGCCACTCTACATATAACACGCTTGGCGGTCTTGGGTGGAGGTGAATTAGTCGCTTCCTTGCTGGAATTAGACTTAATTGATGAATTATGGCTAACAGTCTGTCCGCTGATTTTAGGTGGCAATACTGCACCCACACCTGTCGAAGGGAAAGGATTTTTACCTGATTTGGCTCCTAAATTACAACTCATAGAAGCTCATACAGTTGAGCAAGAGGTGTTTTTGCACTATCGCCTGCAACGACCAGCAGATTAGATTACGCTAAGTTAAGTTATTTATTGGGGATGGGGCATTGGGCACAAGAGGCAGAGAGGCGGAGGGGCAGAGGGGAAAGACTTACTGCTACTTCTCCTCTGCTCCCCTGCTCCCCTGCTCCCCTGCTCCCCACTCCCCACTCCCTACTCCCTACTCCTCTAAGATGGTGGAACAACTTAAGCCTCGCTATTCTGTCGTTTGGACGAACAAAATCGCTGAAGTACCCCAAAATGCCTGGAATGCTTTGGCAATGCCACTCAAAACGCCATTTTTAGAATGGGAGTGGCTGAATAATCTCGAAACTTCCCAGAGTGTTACCGCTAAAACTGGTTGGTTGCCAAATCACTTGACACTGTGGCGAGATAAAACGCTGATTGCTGCTGCGCCACTTTATCTTAAAGGACATAGTTCTGGTGAATTTGTTTTCGATCACCAATGGGCAGAGTTAGCCGATCGCATCGGAGTTCAATATTACCCAAAATTGCTGGGAATGACACCATTCACCCCAGCAGAAGGTTATCGCTTCTTAATCGCCCCAGGAGAAGACGAGGATGAAATCACAGCGCTGATGGTGCATGAAATTGACACTTTTTGCTCCAAAAATCGAATTTCTGGGTGTCATTTTCTCTACGTCGATCCCCAATGGCGTCCGATGCTGGAACGGCATGGCTTTACAACTTGGCTGCACCACAGCTATATCTGGGAAAATGCTGATTTTAAAACTTTTGATGATTACTTGAAGGTGTTTAACGCTAATCAGCGCCGCAATATCAAGCGGGAACGCAAAGCTGTGGAGAAAGCAGGTTTACGATTGCAACCGCTGAGTGGGGATCAAATTCCTCAGTCTTTGTTTCCCTTAATGCACCAATTCTATGCTGACACCTGTGATAAGTTTGGCTGGTGGGGTAGCAAGTATCTTACACGGAGATTTTTTGAGCAGCTACACACCGATTATCGCCATCGAGTCTTGTTTATTGCCGCATATAGCGAGGAAGATGATTCTCATCCTTTAGGAATGTCTTTTTGTTTATTTAAAGATGACAAACTCTACGGACGCTATTGGGGAAGTTTTCAAGAAATAGATTGCTTACATTTTGATGCTTGCTATTATGCGCCGATTGAGTGGGCGATCGCTAACGGCATCCAAATTTTTGACCCTGGCGCGGGTGGGCGACACAAAAAACGCCGTGGTTTCCCCGCTATGCCTAATCACAGTTTGCACCGCTTTTACAATAATCGTTTAGGACAAATTATTCGTCCCTATATTAAGGAAGTGAATCAACTCGAACAGCAGCAGATTGAGGCAATTAATGCAGAGTTGCCATTTAGTGAGAAAAATGCTTGAGGAAAAGGAACTACTTTCGTAACATCACTGCGTAAGTCCTAATAAGTTCAGGAAAATATTTATGGCTCATGTGAATCGTGATGAGTTGATTAGAAGATATGCTGCTGGGGAAAGAAACTTTTCTGGAGTCAACTTGGACGTAGATTTGTCGGGGATTGATCTGAGTGGTGCTGACTTAACTGGGAATAATATGGAGGAGTTCTATCTTGCTAGTGCTATTTTGAAGGCAGTTAGTTTAGTTAATGCCAAATTGTTTGAAGCCTGTCTGAATAGTGCCGATTTGACCGAAGCCGATCTTAGAGGAGCAGACTTGCGACGTGCTAGCATCAATGTTGCTAACTTGACTAATACAGACTTGAGAGGAGCGAGATTTCACAACACTAGCTTCCATAAGGCTGATTTAATCGGGGCTAACTTGAGCGGAACTGATTTGGGGGGATGCGACTTCTGGGAAGCTGATTTGACTGGAGCTAATTTGGAAGGAGCTAATTTGCGTCGCACTACTTTTCGTAACACCATCATGCCAGATGGCACTATTCGGAATAGTTGAGTCTAATTCTTTAATTTTCTTTTAAGTAAAAGGAATCAAAAATATCTGAAAGATATCAAGAAGACTAAGGAGGATAGGAATTACACTTGATATAGAGTGTAAAAACCCTCAAGAAAGAAAATTTCTTTTTATAATGCTTATGGATTTAATAGTTGAAGATTTAGCCGCAATTGATGATAAACTTTCCCAGCGTCATATTGACCTAGATCCCGGTGGATATTTCATTATTTACTTAGATCGAGACGCAGGGTTAATTTATGCCAAGCATTTTACAAATGTGATTGACGATCGCGGTTTAGCTGTCGATCCCGAAACGGGAAAGGTAATTCCGGCGCGAGCAAAGGTAGAACGAACTCATACAACAGTTTTTAGCGCCAGAACGGCGAAAGAACTTTGCGTGAAAATTTTTGAAGAAACTCAGCCCACTTTGGTAACTCAATTAGATCATGCAGCTTATCTGGGTCGAGAATTTGTTCGGGCTGAGGTAGCTTTAGTTACAGGGCAAGAGTATGTTCAAGATTAAAGTTAGGAGTGAGGAGTTAAAAGTTAAGAGTTACAAATTCCTAACTCCTAACTCCTAACTCCTAACTCCTAACTCCTAACTCCTAACTCCTAA
>NZ_CAWUDN010000179.1:0-9241 GCF_963920915.1 Nostoc sp. PCC 9305 | reverse complement strand
GGGGGATCTTCAACGATTTTGGTTTTATACAAAGATGTGTGTACACCGTAGCTCCCTTGGGGAGAGGGGAGCTAGATATTCAAATCCCCTTCTCCCAAGGGAGAAGAGGTTAGGGGATGAGGGTGTGAGGGATTTGCAAAACAACTGTCTGATATAGTTTTCAGCTTAAGTTGACATCAATGCACAGCCGTGCGCCCCTACAAACGAATCGTATTCTACTAAGAGGTTAAGAGGTAGTTAAATGGCAAGAGTAATTTTCTATAGCAAACCAGGCTGTAAAGGTGGTACTAAGCAAAAAGTTTTGCTCACAGCTGCCGGTCATGAAGTGATACCATGCAATCTGCTAACAGAACCTTGGACAGTTGAGCGGTTGCGTTCATTTTTTGGCGATCGCCCCGTAGCCGAATGGTTTAATCTTTCCGCTCCCAAGATAAAATCTGGTGAGGTGGTTCCTGAAAAAATCGATGCCGAAACCGCCTTGACGTTGATGCTAAAAGAGCCACTGTTAATTCGCCGGCCTTTATTAGAAGTAGGCGAGCGCCGTGAGGTAGGATTTGATGTCCAAAAGATTGATACTTGGATTGGCTTACAAGCTGTAGATGAATCCTTGCAAGAAATCAGCGACAAGCTGATGAAGCAAGATTTGCAAAACTGCTCGCACGGCCCTGGCCATCATCACCATCATCATTAAGATGGCTGTAACCATCATGGTGAACAACATCAAAAGCAAGCCAGCTTAAGTTATTAGACTTCTTCTATGAATCAAAAGCCCTCTCCCAAGCTTGGGAGAGGGCTTTTGAAATTGGCTCTAGTCTTGAGCTAACTTGTTATTGGATGTGTAGTAAACCCTACTACCACTATCAGGTACAAAATGGCAACTGACACATGAACGCCATAATGACTTCCAAATAGGTTCTTCCGATTTGTGGAAATACTCACCCATCACTGGTTTTATTGCCTCTGTTGCCTTCAGTAAATTGTAGTGAGGGATGTTAAGGAATATATGGTGAGCAACATGAGTACCAATATCGTGATGGATATGATTAACCAAACCATAATCACGGTCAATACTAGAAATTGCGCCTTTCAGGAAAGTCCAATCTTCTCCACGATACCAGGGAAGCTCTGGCTCAGTGTGGTGCAAAAATGTTACCAAATCTAGCCAAACTATGAATACAAGGTAGGGCACAGCATAATATTTCAGCAACCACATCCAACCCCATTGGTAGGTGAGAAAACCGAGCAAACCTACCATGCCAATCAAAAGTACAGTACTAGTGATGACATCCCATTTTTCCGATGGCTTGAAAAGTGAACTGCCAGGTAAAAAGTGAGAGCCTTCTTTATTAGGAGAACGCTTAAACAAATACACAGGATAAGCCAAGAGAAAAACATAATATCTGCCTATCTTTTGGGCTAAGGGCATCTCCTTATATTGTGATTCTGTCACAGGATACCAGCTTTCATCGTTATCGATATTGCCAGTATTTTTGTGATGGGTTCTATGGCTGATCCGCCAACCATGATAAGGAACAAGTATTGGTGTGTGAGAAAGATGTCCAATCAAATCATTGAGCCATTTATGCTTAGAAAAAGATTGGTGTCCGCAGTCATGCCCGACTACAAACAAAGCCCAAAACATCGTTCCTTGCATTAGCCAGAAAATCGGGAAGAAAAGCCAAGAATCCAGGTAATTAGCTACTGCATAAAGCAGACTTATAATCAGGATGTCACGAAAGAAGTAAAAAAGTGATTTTGTTACATTGGGCTGAAAGCATTCAGCAGGGATTGCAGCTTTTAAATCTTGAAGAGTGAAAGGTAATTTAGTTGTATCCTCAGACGTTTCACCGCTAAGAGGATTGTTGAAACTGATGGTATCTAATTGCACTGGATTCTTTTGTTAGATATAAATCGGAACTTGATTTTGAGACAAGATAATCTCACCTCTAGGATGCCCACGAAACTAGCGATCGCTAACACCAAAGAAGATAATTTTTGGCAATTTAGCTAACAATTTTTAGTTAGTAAAAAGTCACCAAATTCTATTTAAACACAGCATAATAAACGCTCTCGTTGAGTTCAAGAGCGTGAGTGTAGTCACAGCGCTATTTATCGCTCTGTATAATGTTCGTCAAAAGTCTTATAGCCAATATCAGTTGTGTATAGTTGACATTGGTCTGTAATCTGTTTCATTAAAGGCCAAGAAAACTGACACTCATCATGTAAATAAGGCTCCCAATTTTCTTTGATGCTGCTGTAAGCTAGCCGCAAATTATAAGAAGGAATCGCAGTGGAAATATGATGAGGGACATGAACATTAATATCGTGGCACAGGACTTCTACCCAACGTGGATAATCACAATGAATAGTTCCAGATAGCTGTGCTAGAGCCTCGTTCCACTTGTTCGCTGTTGCAAAAGGAACATCTGCGGCAGTGTGGTGAACAATAGTAAAAGTACTCATCCAAAAATGGTAAATCATCCAGGGCACTAGCCAAAACTTGACAAAGCCCCAGATACCAGTTGTAGCGATAAGAAGCGGGAAAGCGATCGCTGCAAATACAACTACGACAGCCACAGACAGCTTGATACTAGATTGGTCTTTCGTTTTGAAGTTCCGCCAATCAAAATGCACCACAGCCCAATGTCCAATGGAACCTACCCACCAGAAGCGTTTACGCATGAATAGCTTAAAAGCAGACTGCCGGGTTTTATCCCAATTTTCAAACACTTCTGGTCTAATTGGATGCCAAGCATTGTCCTCATCCAGCTTGTTGGTATGAGTATGGTGGTAATTATGCTTAATCCGCCAACTGTGAAAGGGGTAAATTAACGGCATCATGAAGAAATGCCCTACCAAATCATTTACCCAACGACGTTTGGCAAAAGACCTGTGACCGCAATCATGGCCAATTACAAAAAAACCTGTTAAAGCAGTGCCCGTAAAAATCCAAGCTAGGGGCAAAAGAAACCAAGGAGTGATAATCAGGCTGTAATAGCCCAAGGCGACTGCCAAGACACTCAGCAGGACTTGTGTCCAAGCTTTGCGACGGTTCTGCTGAAAACATTCGCGTGGCAGGGTTTTGACAATATCTTTGAGCCGAAAGTCGGAATTACTAGGCTCGTCACTTAGTTTCTGGCTATTAATTATTGATGTAGTCATGGACACCTAAAAAACAACAAACTCCTCCACCAAGTCACCAAAAAGTAACTTGCCGTAAAAATTCTTCACATTAGCGCTTCGGATTATAGCAACCTAACCGACACAAGCGCACCCGTAAGTAAATAGCTTTTTGAAAAGTTAGGAGTTAGAAGTGATGAATTATGAGTTAAAAAGGCTACACATCCTAACTCCTAACTCTTAACTAACTTTTGTTGGGGCCAACTTCACATTAGTAGCCAGACCAACTGCTTGTAGCAATTGCACTGTCATCCAGGTTAAATCGATTTCCCACCATTCCAGCCCATGACGAGCTGAGTATTGAAAAGCATGATGGTTATTATGCCAGCCTTCACCGAAAACTAGTACGGCTACCCACCAGCAATTAGTCGATCGATCCCCAGAATCATAGCTCTGATAGCCAAATTTATGAGTCGCGCTGTTCACCAACCAAGTGCAGTGGTAAACCCAGACAATGCGAACAAAAATTCCCCAAACAACGAATGACCAGCCACCCAGAAGCAAAAGCAATACACCTAGAGCAACCTGGATCAAAATGAAATATTTTTCTAAAAACTGATAAACTGGGTCTTCGGCAATGTCTTTGGTGAAACGAGGAACATCAGCGTGAGCGGGACAGTAGTGAATCAGCCAATCCATGTGGCTCCACCAGAAGCCTTTATTAGAATCATGGGGATCGGCATCAGTATCCGAGTGTAAATGATGGATGCGATGTGTCCCTACCCACTCAATTGGGCCTCCTTGACACGAGAGTGTGCCAAAGAAAACCAAGAGATACTCTAGCCACTTGGGAGTTTGAAAGCTGCGGTGGGTGACAAGGCGGTGAAATCCGAGAGTAACTCCTAAACCACCTGTTATCCAGTACAGCAAGAAACCCACACCAACTGCCGTCCAGCTAAAGTTACCAGGAACAAAGGCAAATAAAGCGCCGATGTGCAGTCCAATGAAAAACAGGGTATTAACCCAGTTAATTTGAGGTTTGGTTGAAGTAGCAATTGTCATGCAGTAACCTGAATTTGAATTTTCCAGCCTAGTATGTGGGATTTTAAAATCCGCATATCTATAATTTAATTTTTTTTGAACGAGGAACTGATGAACAGCTTAGAACAGCTGCGGCAAGCAGAACAGGCACTATTAGAAATTTTTTCTGGAATTGACACTCAGGTCAAGCATAATCTAAAACGAGTCCTGGATGCTTTTCGTAATCACCGTGTAGGGGCACACCACTTCGCTGGTGTAAGTGGCTATGGTCACGATGATTTAGGACGAGAAACTTTAGATAAAGTTTTTGCCGAAGTTATGGGTGCTGAAGCAGCGTCCGTGCGAGTGCAGTTCGTTTCAGGAACTCATGCGATCGCCTGTGCTTTGTTTGGTGTTCTCCGTCCTGGAGATGAAATGTTAGCAGTGGTCGGTTCTCCCTACGATACGCTTGAAGAAGTCATTGGTTTACGGGGTCAAGGTCAAGGCTCTCTTATCGAGTTTGGCATAAATTACCGCCAATTGGAGCTAACCCCAGAAGGAACTATAGATTGGCAAGCTTTAACTACTAGTGTGGCTGAAAACACTCGTTTAGTCTTAATTCAGCGCTCTTGTGGCTATTCTTGGCGTCCTAGTTTATCAATTGCCGATATTGAAAAAATCGTTCATTTAGTCAAACAGCAAAATCCGAACACCGTTTGCTTTGTGGATAACTGTTACGGCGAATTTATTGAAACCAGAGAACCCACAGATGTCGGTGCTGATTTAATGGCGGGATCATTGATTAAAAATCCTGGTGGTACCATTGTCAGCGCTGGTGGTTATGTCGCCGGCCGTGCCGACTTAGTGGAAGCATCCGCTTGCCGCCTCACTGCTCCCGGTATCGGTAGCTATGGTGGTGCTACTTTTGACCAAAATCGTCTCCTATTCCAAGGTTTATTTCTAGCGCCGCAAATGGTAGGAGAGGCGATCAAAGGGACTTATCTTACCGGTTATGTATTTGATAAACTCGGTTATCCAGTAAATCCTGCTCCTCTGGCTCCCCGTGGAGATGTAATTCAGGCAATTAAACTTGGTTCTGCCGAAAAGCTAATTGCTTTTTGTAAAGCGATACAACAGCATTCTCCGATCGGTTCCTACTTAGATCCTATTCCAGATGATATGCCGGGGTATGAGAGCCAAGTGGTTATGGCTGGAGGGACATTTATTGAAGGGAGTACTTTGGAATTATCAGCGGATGGGCCTTTACGTGAGCCGTATGTGGTTTATTGCCAGGGAGGGACTCATTGGGCTCATGTAGCGATCGCCCTCGAAGCTGCGATCGATGCAGTTGGCAGTATTGGCAGACAGGAGAATGGCAAATAATGAGCGATCGCCACACCACAACTGCTGCACGTCTCAATGTTTACACCCAAGGTCAAGGATTCCCAATTTTGGGCTTACATGGTCATCCTGGTACTGGTCGTAGTCTTTCTGTCTTTACCAATCATTTATCAAAACGCTACAAAACTTTTGCCCCTGATTTACGCGGATATGGCAAAAGTCGCTACAACGGCAATTTTGACATGAATGACCATTTGACTGATTTAGAAGCGCTGCTAGACCGTTTGCAGATTGAAAAGTGCCTGGTATTGGGATGGTCACTTGGAGGCATTCTGGCAATGGAGATGGCATTACGTTTGCCAGAACGCGTTACTGGGCTGATTTTGGTGGCGACAGCTGCAAAACCTCGTGGCAGTCATCCTCCTATTACTTGGCAGGATAATTTATATACTGGCGTTGCTGCCCTCTTGAACTATATAAAACCGAGTTGGCAATGGAATATTGAAACTTTTGGTAAGCGATCGCTTTTCCGCTACCTAATCCAACAACATACATCTATTACTTACAATTACATTGCCAAAGAAGCAGTACCAGCTTATTTGCAAACTTCTCCTGCTGCTACTCGCGCCCTCTATAGTGCAATTCAATCAGGATACAATCGGGTTTTAGATTTGCAACAAATACAATGTCCCAGTTTAGTACTTGCTGGCGAACAAGACCGCCACATCACATCTGATTCCAGCTTACAAACTGCTCAACATCTCAAAAATTCTCAGTGGCAGTGCTATCCCAACACCGCCCATCTTTTTCCGTGGGAAATTCCCCAGCAGGTGCTAAATGATATTGACCATTGGCTTGAAGTTCATCCGCAGGTAATTGGTAGTCAATAGTCTAAATATTTAATATTAAAAAAAATATTTAAAAAAATTTTGACTATTGACGAAGAAGAAAAGGAGAGGGAAGATGTGGTGACGCAATGAATGAAAAAGACGCAATAAACTCCGGTAAAAGGATTTTCTGTGTCTTTACGTCTTTGCATCAGAGCATCCTTTTCATTCTCTGGCCTAACTTAAATTTGACCGCCAAAGGCAGGCTGTACTTTGCGGTCAAATCTTTCCCCCAAGTCGTCAGCAATTGTTAAGTTACTAGGTTTGCAGCGCTTGACATTCACAATAATTCCCTGCGCTCCTTCGATCTCCAAATCTTCTATGTATCCTTTGCTTGCTAATGTTGCATCAGAAGAACTTAGAAATGGCCCGAAGTAATACGTGCAACGGGGATTATGCGTCACAATCTCTACCCACCAAGCCAAGCCGATGTAGTCGAATGTGTTAATTAACACTTCCTTGAGGTTATGCCAAATGGTTTTCATGGTTTTCGCCGATTTATAAACGTCTACAGGGTGTTAAACGATATTGCTGCTTTATTATCTTTTACATTTCTTTATATTCTTTATACTCTGTTACTGTTATTTTTCAAAGAGAATTTTTGCAATTTATCTAAGTGCAGCGTATTTAGCGATCGCTGACGATAAATCTCATAAAGCGCCATACCCGCTGCTACAGAAGCATTGAGGCTGGGAGTTTTACCTTGTAGAGGAATCGATACTAAAAAATCACAGGAGCGTTGAGTCAACATACCTAGACCTTCACCTTCTGAGCCAATTACCAAAACGATTGGGCCAGTGAAATTGACTGTATGCACAGGTTCGCTGCCACTTGCAGCAGTACCGTAAATCCAAAAGCCAGCTTCTTTTAATTCTTCTAAGGAACGGCTGAGGTTAACAACTCTAGCTACAGCAAAATTTTCTAAAGCGCCTGCTGCCACTTTCATCACGGTGGAAGTGATCCCAGATGCCCTTCTTTGGGGAATTACTAATCCTTGAGCGCCTATTGCTTCGGCAGTGCGAATTATTGCTCCCAAGTTGTGGGGATCGGTAATTCCGTCAGCCACGACAATTACAGCATCAGTTACAGATTTGCACTGCTCAATTAGATCGGGCAATTCGATGTAAGCGTAGGGAGCAATTTGTGCTACCACACCTTGGTGATTAGCGCCGTTGGTGAGATAGTCTAAACGTTTCGGTTCAACTTCATCAATAACTGTGCCATTTTCCTTTGCTTGCAAAAGAAAAGGGTGAAAGCTGGGATCGTACCGCAGACGGGTAGTAATCCAGAGACGGTTAAGATTGCGCTGATTTTGCAATGCACTCAATACTGGATGACGACCGTAAATGAGATCGTTATCTTCTTCTGTCGGTTGTGTAGATACAGACGGCTGGGAGAAACTGCTATTTCGTTGTCGCGAGTTCCCATAACTGGGATTGCTATCTATTTTCCTGGGATTGCGATTCGGATTAACAACAGAGATGGTGTTGCCATCTACTTTTCTGGGATTGCGAGTCGGATTCTCAACAGATATGGGGTTGCTATCTACTTTCCTGGGATTGCGAGTCGGATTCGCAACAGATATGGGGTTGCTATCTATTTTCCTGGGATTGCGAGTCGGATTCGCAACAGATATGGGGTTGCTATCTACTTTTCTGGGATTGCGAGCCGGATTAGTAACAACACGTTTACCTTTAATTTTTACGGGTTGTCCACGATTTGGTTCGCTAGAAGTCTTGACTTTTCTGGGTTTATCCTGCATTTGAGTTATGAATATAGCGTATGGTTGATCGTTCCGATTACCTCAATTTTTTGAACCTAATCTAGTGTTGTGGCTACTGCGAAATTGAGTTTTCACTCTTTTTCTAGATGAAGTATTTGCAACAGTTCGGTTAGACGTTGGTAATCGGTGATATATAAGTAGCCTATTAAAGTTTCTAGACTAGTTGCCTGTTGATAAATTTCGGGATTAAGTCGCTTAGGGCGTCCTGTTGCGGCGTTTCTACCCCGTCGGACAATTTCTAATTCGTTATCCCTGAGATGAGGAATTAGCGATCGCAAATGTAGCGCTTGTGTTTCTGCTCTTACCTGCTCCACTACCAGACGATGGTAAATTCCTGACCGCTGCAATGGCAGCAGATAGAACATTCTAACATACAACTCATAAATTGCATCCCCTAAATATGCTAAAGCACTAGGAGAAATTTGTTGCACTTGTGAGAGGGAAATCTGTTGGAATGGCCCTGTGGTTGCCAAGAGTGCTTCAGTCCAAGACAAGCTCTGTTTGGGAGTTTCATCTTGTCCATCTAATAGCTCTTCCTCCTGTGACTTCACAAATAAATCATTCCTTGACGGGATACATTTGGCAGGCATTCTTCGCAAAGACTGATTTTTATGAAGTATGCCATGATAGTATACTTAGCATAATCAATACTATCAAACTTACTTCCTAATTTCATCTTTTTGATTGAGAGTTGGCATTTTAAATCACCCTGATGTCAACATCTATAAACAAAATTCCGCCTACTTCTTATGCTCTACGCCTAAGATAGGGTAAAATTTTGACATCAAATTCACCCTTCTACTTGGTAGCATTGCCATGCTTACTGAGTAAACGACAACTTTTAACTATACAGCATCGAGTCAAGTCTATCTATAAACAAATCTGCCGGCTTTGTATTTCTTACAAATATCTCAGACTTGATTATTTATTTAATATTCTAGCCAACGATTACATACTCAGGAGTTGGGTGTTTATATCTTTAGTTATTACTCAACTTTAAACATAATAGCTCAACTGGCTTTATGCCTCTCCCACAAGGCTACGGTGTATACACAAGTCTTTGAGAGTTGCCTCACAGCGTTTAGATCCC
>NZ_CAWUDN010000178.1:0-9417 GCF_963920915.1 Nostoc sp. PCC 9305 | reverse complement strand
AACTCCTAACTCCTAACTCCTAACTCCTAACTCCTAACTCCTAACTCCTAACTCAGCACGGGCTAAACGCCCCGCTACCGCTAACAGCACTTTAAAAAAATGCTGGTTGGTGGCGAATCAAGTTAAAAAATTCTTCGCGGGTTTTGTGCTCATCTTGGAACACACCAACCATTGCGCTAGTGACAGTCCAAGAACCTGGTTTCTGAACGCCACGCATTACCATACACATGTGACTAGCTTCCATCACTACAGCAACGCCTTGAGGTTCCAGAATTGTCTGGATTGCTTCGGCAATTTGGCGAGTTAGTCTCTCTTGTACTTGTAAGCGCCGGGAATACATCTCAACAATCCGGGCCAGCTTACTCAGTCCGACAACTTTTTGGTTGGGAATATAAGCAACGTGCGCTCTACCCATAAATGGCAGCATGTGGTGTTCGCACAGACTAAAGAAGTTAATATCTCTAACTAGTACCATCTCGCTATGCCCTTCATCAAAGATGGCATCATTAACGAGTTCTTCAAGGGATTGGTTGTAGCCACTAGTAAGAAACCGCATTGCTTCGGCTACTCGTTTGGGTGTTTTCAGGAGTCCTTCGCGTTCGGGATCTTCACCAACTCCCAATATTATTGCTCGCACGGCATCCTTCATTTCCTCAAGTTGTTCCTCTTTTGGCGGGAACACATCCGGTTGTCGCCCGTTATGAGTATTGCGATCTGGTCTAGGAGTTATGGCTTCTGCCAAGTCGGGAATCAGAGGTGATTGAGAGCAATTGGAACCGTTGGAACTAGCAATAGTCATGATTCAGTCTTGGTTATGGTTTTAATTTAGTTATGAGTTATGAGTTATGAGTTATGAGTTAAAAATTCTAACTCCTAACTCCTAACTTCTAACTTCGCAATTAAAGTGCGCCAGCGCTGGGCATTAGGGTCATTTCATCAATAACTGCCTGTTGTGGTAACAGAACTGTGTAGAGAATTGACTGAGCTACAATTTCCGGGGTTAACATTTTGGAACGGTCTAAGTTGACATGGACTGTTTCTGTATCCCAAAGTTCGGTATTGACTGCGCCAGGACAAATAGCTGTGACACGAATGCCGTGAGTGCGTTCTTCTTGTGCCAGGGTTTGAGAGAGGGCTATCAAACCAGCCTTGCTGACGCTGTATGCTCCCCAACCGGGAAAGGGTTGCTTGGCGGAAATTGAGGCGATGTTGATAATTGTGCCTGTGCCCCGATCGCGCATTGAAGGTAAAATCCCTACAATGCACTGAAACACGCTGGTGAGATTCAAGTCAATTACCTGCTGCCAGCCCTCTAGGGGGATTTCGCTCAAAGTACCTGTATAAGCGATGCCAGCATTGTTTACCAGAATGTTGATATCACCAAAGTCAAGAGCGATCGCTTGGATCTTGTCTTTGACTTCGGAGATCCGCGCTAAATCTACAGCGTAAGCTTTCGCTTCGACCCCAGTATGCTCTACGGCTTCTCTTACCGCCTCCAATTTATCCAAAGAACGGCTGACTAAGGCGACATCTATTCCCGCTTTCGCAAAGGCTAAAGCCGTTGCTTTCCCAATTCCACTACTTGCCCCAGTAATCAGGGCGCGTCGTTTTTGCTCAACACTCATGGTGTCTCCCAATTTTTTGGCAGTTCCCAAAGCCTATTACCATCCCATTATTTACACTTCTTGGTTTGGATAGATTAAAGGAATCTAAAAATCTGATTATTTTCATTAAGCAGATGCTATGATTCAGCACAACAGTCCCCATATTGTGGGTTTTAGCAGTGAAGACAACAAATTGTTGCCTGGAAAACCACGCCGTACATTCAAATTAGATTATTTACATAATACAAAACCCACTCAATCAAATTGAGTAGATTTGCCAAACATGCAAATGCCTATGGCTAGATTGTTAAAAATCTTTAAGCACATAGGCAATTATAGCATTGCTGCTTTACTAATAAATCATTATGCAGTGCCGTTAGTGGGCAACTTCTGTAAAAACACCAATTTTGCGGAATTTTTCATAGCGCAGTTGGCGGCGTTCTGGAGCGGTTAAACGATTGAGTTCGTCTAAATTTTCCATCAGTACTTGCTTGAGAGTGGTAGCGGCTTTTAAGGGGTCAGAATGAGCGCCACCAGTGGGTTCAGGTAGTATTTGGTCGATAATTCCCAACTTTTTCAGGTCATGGGAAATAATTTTTAGCGCCACAGCGGCTTGAGGAGCTTTACCAGCATCTTTCCACAAAATTGCAGCGCAGGCTTCGGGAGTGGCGACGGTATAAACGGAGTGTTCAAACATGAGTAGGCGATCGCCTACCCCAATACCGAGTGCGCCACCGGAACCACCTTCACCAATGACTGTGCAGATAATTGGCACATCCAAACAGAACATTTCCCGTAAGTTGTAAGCGATCGCTTCTCCTTGACCTTGGTGTTCTGCTTCTACCCCAGACCAAGCTCCTGGTGTGTCGATAAAAGTTAGTATCGGCATACTAAACTTGTTGGCGTGTTCCATCAACCGCATAGCTTTGCGATAGCCGCCAGGGTAAGGCATTCCAAAGTTACGGGCAATATTGTCTTTAGTATCGCGTCCTTTTTGATGACCCAACATCACCACAGGTTGTCCACTCAGACGACCAACACCACCAACTAAAGCCGGATCGTCACCACCACAGCGATCGCCATGCAATTCCATCCATTCATCACTAATTGCCTGAATGTAATCGAGAGTACTAGGGCGACGCGGATGACGAGCGACTTGCAATCGCTGGGACGGGGATAGACTAGTGAAAATTTCCTCACGTAGTTGCATGGCGCGTGCTTCTAGTTGACGAATTTGACCAGAAACATCGACGCCATTTTCTTCTGCAAGTTGCCGAATTTGATCGATTCGGGTTGCGAGTTCTGCTAGGGGCTTTTCAAAATCTAACAGTAGCGGTTTACGCTCGGTAGTTGCCATCGTAGGGGTTATAAGTACGAGTTATAGGTTTTTCAGAGTGAGGAGTGAGGAGTTAGGAGTGAGGAGTTAGGTATTAGAAGGAGTGTATTGATAAAAGTTCTTAACTCTTAAACTTTTAACTCCTAACTCTTCCAGTTAAACCAACAGCGGTCTAAATCCATGTTTCACTGATACCTTACCAATCTGCTCCATTTTGTCTACGGTAATCTGATTCCGTCCCCACGAAAAGTTCGTGTATAACTTCTCAAATTCCAACAGCATTGATTCGGCAAAACAAGCAAACAGCTGGCGGGCTGGCACGTCCATATTGACGATTTTCATAATTTTCCAGTCAATATCCAGGGAATGCTCGACAATCCCACCATTTAACACAAATACACCAGGATGCTGAACTTTGGTTGCTAAGTTTTTAGGATAGCCGCCATCAATCAATAAACAGGGTTGTTTCAAAGTGGTCGGGTCAATTTCCACGCCTCTGGGCATACTAGCAACCCAAACTACAACGTCAGCTTCAGGCAGTGCTTCTGTCAAACCCATGATTTTTCCTCGCCCCAGTTCGCCTTGCAGTTCTTTGAGGCGTTCTTGATCGCGGGCGATCAACAAAAGTTCTTTGACATCTGTTTTCGCATCTAACCAACGGGTAACTGCACTACCAATATCCCCAGTTGCCCCACATATAGCAACAGTGGCTTTTGACAGATCGATTCCCAATTGTTTTGAGGCTTCTTCCACCTGCTTACAAATAATGTAGGCAGTATGTGTGTTTCCTGTAGTGAAGCGTTCAAACTCTAGTTTAATGTTGCGGACTTGGCTAAACTGGTCTAACTTAAAGTTTTCAAAAATAATCGACGAAAATCCGCCTAAAGCTGTAATGTTAATGCCATGCTTTTGTGCGTGAGCCATCGCGTTGAGGATTTTGCGCGTCGCGGCTTTGATGCGCCTGCTGGCCAGCATCTCTGGCAAAAAGCAAGATTCTACATACCGTCCTTCAATTTTTTGCCCAGTTACACTGGTGACAATAATGGTATCGACAATTTGCGGTGGGGCGCTGCACCAAAAGTCTAGCCCTTGATCGGCATATTCTGGGTATCCCAATTCTTTAGCTACCGATTGAGCGTGTTCTAAACTAGTCAGATGTCCAATTAGACCAAACATGTAGTGATTATTAGGCTTGTGCTGTCTTGAGGCGTGGAATTTAGTAGAGTTAGGAGTTAGGAGTTCTGAGTTCTGAGTTCTGAGTTCTGAATTTAAACTACTCAGCACTCAGCACTCGTTACTCAGCACTCTTTTAAGCGGCGATGAGTCCATAGGCTGACAAGCGCATGATGTCGCGAGTCGTGAAGCCTATGTTACTTAATGCTTCACCGTATTGAATCATAAAGTCTTCTACCAAAGCATCTTTTTCCATTGCCATTGTGTGGGCATCACCCTCTACTTGGTTAAGCATTTTCCAGACTATGGGCAGGTTATGGCGATTTGCAAGTTCAAGTTCAGCTTTGGATTCTGTGAAATGTTCTTTCAACCAAACTTCTCCAAAGTTGAGATGGCTATATTCTTCTTTTACTACTCCTTCCGTGATTTTGCGGGCAAAAGCGTCGGCGACGGGGATGTAAATGTTATATGCTGCGATCGCAAAACATTCGATAATCAAAGACTGAATCAACAGACAAGTGACGACCTTCCCTTCCGCCGCTGCTGTTTGGAAATTCTGGTGTAGTCCAGAGAAAAATTCCTTGGCAAATTGCAAATCTGGGGTGACTTCCAAATTGCGCCCACAAGCTTCAAATCCTTTTTTGTGGCGGCTTTCCATCTTGGATAGGCGAATCAATTCATCATGAGATTCTGGCAGCAGTTCGGCTAATGTGATGTAATTTTCATGGGCTTCTTGTTCCCCTTCAATCACGATCGCATTAATCCGGCTATAAGCATCTTTGTATGTTTCGCTCTTGAAATCTAATTCTTTAAATTGGTCTGCAAGCTGCTGCATGGTTATGTTTACTCCCGTAAAACTGAATTATTTGACACCAGGATTCGATTTACCCTATGAACTGAGGTTAACAATCACTGTGGTTTAATTTAACTTAACAAGTAGACTATGTTTATAGATTAATGGTTGCTGGGGGCAATGCTCTAGTACTAGCGAAATAAATGCTTTGCGGCTCAAGTTATGTCTAAACCAAACCTGAATGTGAAATCTGGTGATTTTTTGAGCCTAGTAATCTTACTGCTAGGGGCATTTATTGTCCTACTACCGCTGTTTGTGGTCTTTCTCACCTCCTTTGCACCAACGTCCGCCAGCCCAGAAAATTTGTTCAAAAATAACTGGTCTTTAGCAAATTACCGCGTTGCATGGCAACAAGGAAAATTTTTGCTGGCGTTTGCTAATTCTACCTTGGTAGCGATCGCTGTGACGGCGTTTCAGATTGTCACTTCTGCTTTAGCTGGTTACGCCCTAGCACGATTGAAGTTTCGGGGACGCCAAGCACTGCTATTAGTCGTTTTAGCAACTTTAGTGATTCCCTTTCAGTTATTAGTGATTCCCATCTTTTTGGTATTGAAGTGGGGACACCTGATAAATACATACTGGGCGCTGATTTTACCCACTGCGGTTAGCGGATTTGGGATTTTCTTATTACGTCAGTATTTCCAGACAATTCCCGTGGAATTAGAGGAAGCCGCAGCTATAGATGGGGCGAACCGACTGCAAATTTTGTGGCGGGTGATGTTACCTTTAGCCCGTCCAGCATTGGTGACGCTGTTTTTGTTCACCTTCATCGGTGAGTGGAATGATTTGTTTAAGCCTCTGGTATTTACGACAAGACCAGAATTAAGGACGGTGCAACTAGCGTTGGCTGAGTTTCAGGAGCAATTTACGAATAATTGGCCCTTGATGATGGCGGCAGTGACAATAGCCACAGTTCCAGTGATGGTATTATTCCTCATCGGTCAGCGTCAATTTCTTCAGGGCATTGCTGCCACAGGAATTAAGAATTAGTGGGGAAACAGGCAGTAAGTGGAAGCCCGATTTTAGTTATTAGACGAAACGCCCACTCGACAATAAATAATTTGAATTGGGGACTTCCAATAAATAAATTATCCAAATAAACGTAGACGCATTCGCGGAGCGTCTCTAAGAGTTGCGGCTTGCCGCAGGCTACCACAGAGACAAGGCAGCGCGGCGCGGTCTTCTCCCAAGGGGAGACGCCAAGGGCGATGGGGGTTTCCCCCATGAGCGACTGCCGCGCAGAGAACACAGGAGAAGAGAAATAGAGAGAATTTTTGCGTCAGTTTTGGGATATTTTTTTATTTGGAAGTCCCTTGGTATTACTTAAAAAATAGCTGTAAAGAAAATCCCGCAGGAAAATTATGAACTTTTATGACACTGAGCGTAATCATTGCTAACTAAACTGAAGCAATAATTATACACATCCCGTCAGGAACGAAAACATTCATGAGTTCTCAACAAGTCATAGATCCTCAAATATTACAGCAGTTACAAGAAGAGATTCAGCAGAAAATGGATCAAAGCCTAGAAAACGCTGACTTACACTCAGTGCTTGAAAAGTACGGCTTATTAGAATATAGAGTCTTGAGAATTCATTGGCAGTGTAATCTCGATCCCAATCAACTCAAATCTGATGATGCAGTTGACGAACAGCAACCCAATGCATTATTGGCAGAAACTGCAAGACCTTCAATACCAGAAATTGTGTTAGTCAAAAAAGCATTGTGTATACCTTGCCCATCAACTGGCAGTCCTTTAGGCTGTTACTGCTAAATAATTTAATCTTCGGACTGCAAAGAGTTTATTCTAGTGAATGTAAAAATACTAAACTTTGCTTTTATGTAGTATTTAGGTTACAGAGATAACATCAACGTATTAAGATCGCTACTTAGCAAAAAGCAGTATTTTAATAAACTCTGATGTTTTGAGCGCCAGTTTTCATGTCTCAAAATCGAAGCAGTTGCCACTGGAAGTTAGGAATAGTGAGTACTTTAGTAATTGCTAGAGTGCTCACTTTTGCTGAGAGTTTTGCCTTAGCTCAAATTCAAAAAGATGCCACACTTGGATCAGAAAGTTCAATCATTACACCAAAGCTCATCAATGGTCAGCCTATAGACCAAATTGATGGTGGAGCAGTTCGTGGTACAAACTTGCTCCACAGCTTTGAAAAATTTTCTATCTCTGCGGGAACGACAGCCCATTTTAACAATGCAATCAATATTCAGAACATCATCAGTCGGGTGACAGGCAATTCTGTTTCTAATATAGATGGCATTCTCAAAGCTAACGGCACAGCCAACGTATTTTTGATTAATCCTAACGGCATTGTTTTTGGGCCCAATGCTTCTTTAAATATTGGCGGTTCGTTTGTGGCTAGTACGGCGAGTAGTTTGAACTTTGCTGATGGTACAAACTTTAGTGCTACATCACCTCAAACTGCACCTCTACTCACAGAAAGTGTTCCTATAGGTTTACAATTCGGAACAACTGCTCGACCTATCCGCAATCAATCCCAAGCAAGTCCCAATAATGCAATTAATACCTTCGGACAAGGTGTTGGTCTACAAGTGCAGCAAGGCAAAACCCTAGCACTTATAGGCGGTGATATAACGCTAGAGGGCGGAAATTTAACGGCAAGTGGGGGAAGAATTGAGTTAGGAAGCGTTGCTGGCAATAGTTTGGTCAGTCTGAATTCAACGAATCAAAGTTGGGCATTAGGATATGAAGGTGTTCAAAATTTTCAGAACATTCAACTAACCCAGCAAAGTCAGATTCCATCTACTCTAGATACCAGTGGCAAAGGTGGCGGTAATATCCACCTACAAGGACAGCGCGTACTAGTAAGTGACGGTTCACAAATTTTGGCTCTGACTCTGGGAGCGCAACCGGGAGGAAATTTAACAGTGAACGCTTCCGAGTCTGTAGAACTTGGACTAAATGCGTTCTTGTCTACTGGAACTTTCGACACTGGAAACTCTGCAAATATAAATATCACTACCAGAAAGTTGATTGTCAAAGATGGAGCGCAAGTCTTAATGTTCAATGTTGGTTCGGGATTGGCGGGGCAATTGACTATCAACGCCTCAGATTCCGTAGAACTAATTGCAGGCATCCCCATTTCTCCTTTGCCAGATGGTAGTGATTTAACATCCAGTGGATTATTTAGTGCAACTTATGGCACTCCCAATGCTGGCAGCATAATAATTAATACTGGAAAGTTACGTATCGAGGGAGGGGCAGCAATATCAACAAGTTCTGAGGGTATACTTGGGCGGTTTTCTAACCAATTGATACCAGCTACAGGAAATGGAGGAGATTTGATAGTGAACGCCTCTGAGTCCGTAGAATTAATGGGAACCTCAGCAAATGGTTCTAAGCTCAGTAGCTTGTTTGCTGGGACTCAAGGGCCTGGAAATGGCGGTAACTTGACCCTAACTACAGGGCGATTGATTATCAAAGATGGCGCGGCAATAACTGTGAGCAGTGAAGCTCGAAAAAATGTTAACTATCAAGGGGGTGTACCCAATTTCGGTCTAGCAGGCGAACTCAATATAAACGCTCATTCCATCCTGCTGGATAAAGGAAAACTTACATCTAATAGTGAGTCAGGTAAGGGCGGTAACATTGCGGTACAGGTGCGGGACTTATTACTGATGCGTCGCAACAGTCAAATCTCTACTAATGCCGGAGGTGATAAAACTGGCGGTAATATCACCATCAATGCACCTAATGGCTTCCTAGTCGCGACTCCCTTGGGAAATAGCGATATTACCGCCAACGCCAACTTTGGTTCTGGTGGTAAAATTGCGATCGCCGCTAAGAATATCTTTGGGTTTGTGCCACGCACTCGTGCAGAGGTGGAGAAGCTCGATCCAAAAGATATAAACCCGAATAACATCCCAACAAGTGACATCACTGCATTTTCTCAGCAAAACCCTTCATTAAGTGGCACTGTACAAATCAACTCACCAGATGCTGACCCCAGTAAAGGATTAGTGGAACTACCTGTAAATCTGGTTGATGCTTCGCAGCAAATTGCTGCTGGTTGTAGTTCTGGTGGAAAAATAGGAAGAAGTTCATTTGTTACTACTGGGCGTGGAGGAATACAAGCCGATCCCACGGAGCCATTGATAGCTGATGATGCAGTGTTGGCACATTGGATCGCCCTCCCTCCAGAGAGTCAGAATCGTGCTGGTGGTATTCAGAAAAAAGCGGTTGTTCAGGCGCAGGGAAACACAGAAGAAAAATCACAGAAGGTTAATTCTGTCAATGAACCTACTCAAATTGTAGAAGCCCAAGGCTGGGTAATCGATGCCAATGGGAACGTGGTTCTGGTTGCTCAAGTACCCACTGCATCACCCCATAACTCTTCGCTTGTCGCTACATCTTGCACTGCTAATTAGGGCTTGCTGAAAAAGTCATAAAAAAGCAATTTTAAGGGTTGACTAGTT
>NZ_CAWUDN010000177.1:0-9541 GCF_963920915.1 Nostoc sp. PCC 9305 | reverse complement strand
CGCTCTGGTTAAATTTTCGTTACATACTTATAAATTTTCCCGCCGACTTACTTATTTCACCAGGTTGCAATTGATTTAAACACTGTTCTACAAATAAGCACTCTTGTTCTGCTTGGGTTTTCAACTTAGATGTAATAACGTAGCTTCCATCTCCGTGTTTTATCCATTTATAAGCCATCTCAAATCTGGTTAGTTCTGAATCGGAAGTGAGATTAATTTTGCAATAGGGAGGATTGGCAATGGCTACAGTAGGCAAGGAAATTGGCAGAGGAGGATTACTGACACAATTTTGAAATAGTTGTTGCCACTCAGTAATTTTAGTTTTCATCAAAATAAACTTCCTTGCAACATATTTTCTGCTTTAGTATTTTCGTATTTGATACCATTAATTAGCAAACTATTATTTAGCTTCGGTTTAGGTGTTGATGCGGGAGTTTCATACTTTAAATTTGGTCGGATAAAAGAAATACCCTTGCCAGTCAGGGTGTTTCCGATAATTAAATCTCCACCCAAACTAGGAATAGGCAATGCCAAGTAAGGAGCGTAAAGCATGAAGTTTAAACTTGCTATTTTTATTAGTAGTAAATCCCACTCCCAGCCTGTCAAACTGATGGCATAATTTGACATTTCCAATGCTAATCTTCCTGTACCAAGTGCTGGTTCATATATATGAAATGGTGCTATTGCAGCAGAACTGTCAACTGCTGCAATAGCCATTGTCCTGGCTGTCCAAGTAGGAGTAGGATAGAATTTAGCTCTTGATTGCCCGTAACGATTAGCAGCCAATAAATTACCGAAGTAATCGAAGGGACAAGAAATCAAAAGCTTCAGTTCTAGTTCTTGAATAAGACGATTACTCGCACCGTTACATCCCTCTGGCTCATGAGGCAATTTAGCAATGCTGGGATGCCCTAGAGCATAAAGTAACCAGTCAGTGAAATAGGGAATAAATCTGGAAGGACTGCCACATCCACCTTTAGGAATAGATTGCAGACAGCTTGAGAGCATCTGTAAAACTTGAGGATGTCCTAAGTCTAAAAACTCAGTTTGTGGTATTTCTTTAGGCAGTTCTCCAGTTTCCATTGTCCATCGCCATTGCTCCCACCTACCTTGATATTCATCATCTAATTTCAGTAGTTTTGATAATAGCCATCCATGTTCAACAGTTGATTTTAGTACCATTGGGATTATCTGTAACAAGCATTTGCCAATGGCAGAGGCATTAGCCTCTTAAATCTTGACTTCTGGAATAGCTTCTAAATTGACCATTGACGATAACTCAGGAATGACTATGTTTGATTGTGATTTGTTATCTGGAGATTGAGTTAGTAGTTTAATTAACCATTTTTCAGTCTGCATCTGATCCTTTTTATTCCAGCGTACATTTAATCTTTGGGCTGGTTTAACAGGATGTAATGCTAAAATTACGAGTTGTATTTGGTTAGGAGTAACTGAGTATTGTCTAGCCGTAGTCCACAGCTTCACCCGGTCTTGCCAGCTTAATTGTGGATGGCGTATAGCCCATTCATAAAGCCTGGGAATACCTTGCTTAAATGCTATATTTGTTAATACTTGAATAAAGTGCTTGTCGTCATTAATTGCAAGAGGTGCAATAACTGGATTATCGACTAATAACTTTTTCCGATATTTAAAAATTTCCGGTGCAAGTTCTTGTATTTGATCAACCCACTGAGCTATTTGAGGATAGGCATTTAATAAAGGTTCTATAGGAAGTCCTAAAAATAGTTGTCTCATCACCAAAGATAAGTTATCTGCAACTATAGAGTCAAAGGCAGAGCGATTTGGATGATATTTTTGACTGGGTAATAGGAGTTGTTGCTGTGTTTTAGTAATTTGTTGAATATCGGCAAGATTAATTACTGGCATGGTGGAGAGAATATAACATCTCTCCCATGCAGCGGTAAGCTGCAAATTAATTACTTCGATTAATTATGCTTCAATACAGATATACAGCGTATTGCCGGTTGCAGGAAATCCAGTTGCAGGAAGTAGAAAATTTAGTTACAAAGCTACGCACCAATTGGGTTTTAATGTTGATAGTTGAAGGCTGATGTAATTAGGCAAGATAGCCAGGGCAAGCGTATGTTTAATAGGAGTAAGTTTTTTGATTGAGATTATTAGAGTTCGTGCTACACCGGGGCAAATTGAGCAGATGCTACAAGAGTTAAAGTTTTATATTAAGGTAGCGGTAGATATTGAACATCGGATTCTGGCTGGGGGAGGTGAAATGCACTTTTACTGTGAACAGGCATTGCTAGAAGATGGGAGTAAGCAGAGTGATATTTGGGCTGCTAGTTTCAGACCTGATACACAACAGATAATCTATGAGTCTATGGTTAATCTGCGTCCCAGACAGAATCGTTCAATGGAAATTATGGACGTTAAAATTAGAGAACAGGTCGCCGCAATTATTATGGAGTTTCTGGGATGAATAGTGGCTTAACTTATGAGCAAGAAACCTTTGTGCAAGATAGTATCCCTGTTAGATTGGGAAAATTGGCAACTAATTTAGCAAGGATAAATCAACTTTTCAGTGACTCTACGCATGAAGATGTGGTCAAAAGCCTGATTAGAGAGACTATGTATTTTCTTGAGTGGATAGCCCCAGATATAGATATTGACAATGCTTGTGAGTTAGCAAACTTAGGAAGGTTTCTCACACGCTGGCTGTTTAACTGGGAACAAGCCTGGAATAACACAGAAGCTAAAAACCAGATTATTCAAGAACTTGGCACTTGGTCAGACAGTGTTTTGCAAATGTCAAAATTACCTGCTGTACAACAATCCTAACTGATAATGACTCAATCCCAACCTCCATTACCACAACCCAAACTAGAATCTGCTGGTATTACCTCTGATCAGTATTTTGAATTTACTCCAGAAAAACTAGAACTGAGCAACGGATATTTGGGTTATGGTGGACAAGACCAACTTGGGTTTCATTTGTCAGTTCTCACCAACATGGGATTGTTGACAGCAGTTCGACATACAAATTTGTCGCTGTGGCTAGAAGCACTCAAAGGTGTGGTAAGAGAAAAACTACCGACTGTCAACGCCCAACCAGAAGTAGCAGAAGCAATGCTCAATCGATTTAATCGGGCGTAGGCGTAGCCCGCCGCAGGCATCGCAGACTTGGAGGCAGTGATTGAGTATCTGGAACAATAAAATCTGGAATTTGAGCGATGTCTACGACGATGCTCATGTCAAACATCAGGTGTAGCGATAGGCTACGTCCCGGTGGAGGCGATGGTCTCCGACCGACCGGAGGCGATCGCATCTAACAACAATAATCCCATTTGCTTTAATAAAGCAGTGTTACCATCAGGGCAACCATGTTGAATTAGACACTTGGCACAGCCAGTATCGCAGTTGCAATCTCGTGCGATCGCTCTCGCAGCACCAGCAAGTTTTGGCAGATGTTTAAACACAGCTTCAGCCGCACCATTACCACCATCACTGGTATCATAGAAATAGCCTGTGTAATTGTTATTTTCCCCTAACTCCTTCACTACTGTAAAATTTACCTGTTTTGGGTCAACTCTAGCCACCAGCTGTAACGCTCTCATAATTTGATGCCCAAAGCTGTGGATAGCAATCAAGGGACTGGAATATTCCCACAACTGTTGATAGCCTGGTGGAATCGGTTCTCCACTGCGGGTTAAATTGGTTCTAGTTTCCAAGGCATTGTGCTGGAGGTATTGCCGCGCACTTGAGTTAATCGCTACTTAGTAATGAAACTCCATTTGACGCATCGATGTTAGTACATTTTCGGGAAAGAATTAGCGCGGAGTTAGTCAACAAAGTGAATCAAGAGATGGTGAAAAAGATGTGCTTAGAAACATCATCTCAATCAAGTAAAAAAAAACAGCAGTACCAGAAGAAGAAAGCAGTGAGCCAAAAAATCGAGGAAAATTAATATTAGATGCGACTTGTGCGCCTGGAGATATCAGTTATCCAACAGATTTAGAGCTTTTAAATCAAGCCCGAAAACAGACAGAAAGAATAATAGACTTACTTTACGAACAGATAAAAGGCACATTAGAGAAAAAGCCAAGAACTTATAGAAAAATTGCAAGAATTGATTACTTAGAAGTAGCGAAGAAACGCCGGGTAGCTCAAAAAGATAGAAGAAAAGCAATCAAAAAACAGCTTCAGTATATCAAAAGAAATTTATCTCATATTGACCATTTAATTGTATTAGGAGCATCGTTAGAGGGTTTAACTAATAGACAATATAAGACGTTACTTGTAGTTGCAGAAATCTTTCGTCAACAACTCTGGTTATATGAAAATAAAAAACAAAGTATTGATAACCGTATTGTGAGTTTAAGCCAACCACATATTCGTCCCATTGTCCGAGGTAAAGCCGGGAAGTCCGTGGAATTTGGCGCAAAACTGTCGGCTAGTTATTTCAATGGATATGTGTTTTTAGACCATATTAGTTGGGATAACTATAATGAATCAGCAGATTTAAAAGCACAAGTCGAAGCCTATAAAAATTACACTGGCTATTATCCAGAATCCGTTCATGTTGATAAAATTTATCGAACGAAAGAAAATCGAGCTTGGTGTAAAGAAAGAGGTATTAGAATCAGTGGAGTTCCATTAGGAAGACCTCCAGCTAATCTCAGTAAAGAAAAAAAGAGACAAGCTCAAGAGGACGAAAGGATTCGTAATTCTATTGAGGGAAAGTTTGGACAAGCCAAAAGACGATTTAGCCTTGCTAGAGTAATGGCTAAACTGTCTCACACCTCTTTGTGTGCAATTGCTATTACTTTTTTAGTGATGAATCTTTCTACTCACTTGTCACGGCTTTTTTACGCTTTTTTATGTCTATTTTTGAAAACCACACCTTTTTCCCGGTCTAATATAATTGCACTTTATAATTGAAGCATTTATAGTCAACAAAAACTTATGCTTGACCGGATCTGAATAACTAGTCAACCCTTAAAATTGCTTTTTTATGACTTTTTCAGCAAGCCCTAAATACAATCGCTCAATTTTCAGCTTAATTGGCTCAATTAGTGCTAAGAGATAAGTAATAATTGCTGCTTTTGTATCTTTTTGTTGAACAGCTTTGATAGCTAGGGTGACTCGTTTATTTTCGTTTATTTTTCTTAATTACGTAGAGAGTAGCATAGGCGTAAAAAGAGCAAGTACCACTTTTAGCTTTACTTCTATAAATAAAAGGTGCTTCATCTGGTGATGGTTCGCCATAATAAGGAATTAAATTAAAATCAATAGCAATTTTTTGTTTACCCTGTCTAATTCCATCTGGTAAACGGCTTTGAAGTGCTGCATTTAAGTCTAACTCCAGAGCAAATATGTCTGAATATTTTTCCAGATGATAACGAATGTCATTGCTTGAAGGAACGTTTTTTAAGATTTTGGTAGTGTTTTCAATACTATCTCTTTGAGTAGCAGCGCGAATTAAAATTTCAAATATATTTTGTTGTTCACAATTACCTTGAGTTTTAATTGGAACATTTTCTGCTAAACAGTTAACCACTTCTTTTAACGTTTGATTATCGGTTAAGACCGGTGTAGTTGCAGTCATAGCCAAACTAATTAATCCTTTAAGTCAAAAATTTTGCTTATTCACCTCAATACTTTACAAAAATTCCAAGACACAGTACCAGAACAATGTTCTGGTGCGAGAGCTATCCTTACCTTTCTCTTCATATTATTAGTTTTGCTTATGTAATATCTATCAACGAATTTTCCCAAAACTGTATTGAAAAGTACAGTTTTTCAGACAACAATCAGGTTTGCAAGTATCCATCACTGAGCGATCGCAAAACTTTTCGGTCTACTGACTTTAGCTAGTTGCAGTGAAAAGCAAACAGTGAAGTTATGGGATGTTCGTGATGGTAAATGCCTGAAAATTTTGCAGGGACATAGCAGTTGGGTAAGATCGGTTGCTTTTAGTCCCAATGGTGAAACTTTAGCTACTGGCAGTGACGACCAAACCGTGAAATTATGGGATGTTGGTGATGGTAAATGCCTGAAAAGCTTGCAGGGACATACCAATTGCGTCTGGTCAGTTGCCTTTAGTCCCGATGGTCAAACTCTGATTTGTGGTAGCCAAGATGAGACAATCAAGCTTTGGGATGTATCGACGGGTGATTGCCTAAGAATACTGCGATCGCCACGACCCTATGAAAAAATGAATATCACCGGGGTTACAGGATTAACCGCAGCGCAGTTAGTGACGCTAAAAGCTTTAGGGGCTATGGAAGATGGAGAGCAAAAATAAAAGGTAAAAGAATGAATTTTGCCTTTTTCCTTCATCCCTTTACCTTTTTTATGTACCTGATGCTTATTTCATGTTAGCCCTTGCGTCCTTAACTGCGGCAAAGAAAAATAATCCTGTGAGTGGAATGCTTAATACCAGGATAATTGCCGTAGCTGTGACACCAAAATCTGGTTGTCCGTAACCGAGTTCAAAAATCGAACCAACGGCTGCGATCGCACTTACACAAGAACCACCGAGAAATAAACTGCTTTTTGGAGTTAAATACACTATTGCCCCCCCCTATGCTATTGGTTTCACCGCTTGATACGAGAAGCCATTCTTAGATAGCTCCTGGGCTAAAGTCAAGGAGTTTTCTACACGGTCTACAAATACCACGCCGTTAAGGTGATCCATCTCGTGCTGAATGCAGCGTCCCAGGAGGTCATTAGCTTTTAATGTCCGAGGACGACCGTACTCGTCTTTATAGGCAATTTCCACGACTTCGGGGCGCTTCACGTCTAAATATACGTTGGGAATACTCAAGCATCCTTCTTGGGCAACAGAGATGTCGCGGCTGACTTGTTTAATGGTGGGGTTAATCAACACCAAAGGCTGATTAGCTGCGTTCTCTGGTTCCAGGTCGATGACAATTAATTGTTTGTGAATTCCTACTTGGGGTGCAGCCAAACCAATGCCATCTTTGCTGTACATAGTTTGCAGCATTTCACGCACTATTTGGCGAAGTTCGTCATCAACTTTAGAAATCCGCTTTGCAGCTTGACGCAGCACGCGATCGCCTAAATAATGAAGCTCCAAAGGTGGATTTTTTAACTTTTTTTTCTCGACAGCAATTTCAGAGGGCATGAGTCTCGATGGCTAGATGGTGAAAATTCCTACTATTTTCATTCTATCAATCTCAGTTAGAGGATGTTTAAAAAGTCCTGGAGTATACCAAAAACCCATTTGCCATTTCTCTTTTTGCTTGCCTAACAGCAGGCTGATGCCAAGAGTAGCCTTGGCGATTGGAAATCACTGCTACACAGACAAAACCCACCTACGTGGGTTAAAGAGTTTGATTTTGTGTTAGTCCGCGCAGGCGGACTTTGCTTGTGTAGCCGCGATTTCCAATCGCCCAAAACTTTTTAAACATCATCTTAGACGTAGTACCAATCTCCAAAATAATTAGTGTGAAGTCACGTTGCACCATACTTGAAGCGATCCTTTTATCGAGGCTGACATCATTCAACAGTACTTTTAAATGTGAAATTGATTGTCAGTCGTTTACCAGCCTATTTCTGATTCACATCTGATTGCAACTAGGATTCCTATACAATTTTTCTTAGTAAAAAGATTTTTCCAATCATTTTTTTATTGATGAAAACCTATGTTTAGCAATATTTTCTAGCATCTTCACCACATTCATTGACTAAATATAATAAGCACTTAAAACGAAGACCAACTATCTGTTCATAAAGAGGGTTCAATTTACATAAAGGTGGAATGTGAAGCAGAGTCCGACCGAAAAGTTTAACAGTTCTTTCAAAAGGGCAATTGGAAGGAATTATTTTGCACAATAGTCTGGCTAGATTAGAATTATGTATTTCTACGGACTCAAGCTGATAGCGGATCTGGTTTAAGAAGCTATTGTCTAAATTGGCTTTATTTAATGAGTTCATGGTTCAACTTTCCTTCTATCAATCTGTTTCTCCCTATCAAATTACTACGATCCCCAGAGAAAAACATAGTATAAATACCAAACTATTTCCCCACTTTTTTGAGGTCAGTTGAAAGAACCGTAGAATTGCTGAGAAACTAGAACAGCTAGCCAATTATTATCAATAGACCTCTTGCAAAAATATATTTTTGCACTCTTAGGGAAAAGGGAAAAGGTTAAAGGGAAAGGATTTTGAGTTTTTTCCCCTTTTCCCCTTCACCCCGACTTTTGCAAGAAGTCTAATAACTGTTAGAGGCAATAGTGAGTATATCTATGGCAAATTGTATGAAAATCGGGTAAATGATCGAGGCAGCAAGAGGACATAAGAAGGAAGTAGCAATAGATAAAAGCTGATATATTGGCAAACTTTGCACCATTGACTATAAATAGTGGTGTTATTGACGCAAAGACGCAAAGGCTGAACTTAGTGCTTTGGCGTTAAGTTCAAATTTTGAGGTGATGTGTGTTTAAATCTTTCACGAAACTTGATTATCTGCTGAAAGAAACTTTCCTCGGTTTACTGCGGGGAGGTTGGATGAATTGGGCTGCTGTCAGTACTGTGACGGTATTACTGTTTTTATTCGGCTTGAGTTTGCAAACCTCTTGGCAAGTCGAAAAACTTCTTTATCAGTTTGGTAGCCAGCTAGAAGTATCAGTTTATCTCGAACCGGATACGCAAATCGAAAGTATTGAGCCACTAATCGCTAAAATGCCAGAGGTGGCGGCGATAAAAACCATTACCAAAGAACAAGCTTGGACTAAGTTAGTTAAGGAAATGAGAATTTCTGATATTGAGGGTGCTACCCAGCAGCTAGGTGAGAATCCTCTGGTTGATGAGATGAAGGTAAAAGCACGTAATTCTCAAGTTGTACCAACCTTAGCAACACAGTTGGCTAAATTACGAGGAGTTGAGACGGTGCAGTATGTTGATGAAGCAGTCAAACGCATTGCCCAGTTGCATCGAGGTCTAAACTGGATTACTTTAACAATTACGATGATTCTGACTTTAACAGCGATCGCAGTGACTACCACCACAATTAGGCTGATTGTCATGGCGCGGCGTCAGGAAATTGAAATTATGCAACTAGTGGGAGCGACTTCTGTTTGGATTTACCTCCCGTTTATTTTACAAGGAATTGCCTTTGGTTTGGTTGGTGGTGCGATCGCTTGGAGTTTCATTTCTGTGATTCAACAGTTTCTCGGTAAGTTGCTAGTCAATCAACCTGAGTTTATCCAAGTCATCACCAACAGAGTGCAACTCACACCAGCAGAAATTTTATTATTGCCCCTAATTCTTTTGAGTTTCGGTGCAGGTGTAGGATTAATGGGGAGCTTATTTGCTGTCCGACGTTTTGCTAAAGGATAGTCATTAGTCCTTTGTCATTGAAACTTCGACCTCTGAATTCAGAACTTCGACCTCTGAACTCGGAATTTCGACCTCTGAACTCGGAATTTTGACCTCTGAGCTTGGAACTTCGACCTCCGAGCTTGGAACTTCGACTTCTGAACTCGAAACTTCGACCTCTGAATTCAGAACTTCGACCTCTGAACTCGGAATTTCGACCTCTGAA
>NZ_CAWUDN010000176.1:0-9821 GCF_963920915.1 Nostoc sp. PCC 9305 | reverse complement strand
CTTACTTAATTTGTCAAGCTCACCCTATACCAAATTAGATGAGCTTACCCTGATTAATTAACCGGACTTGATATTAGTCACCCTTGAGAGAAAGCAATTTTTATTTCAATCTTAATGATGGATTTAACAGCCAATCTTTATACCAAGTTGCTAATTCCATGCTGAAGCAAAACTAAAGCTCCCCTTCTAACTGTTGGGCTACCAGTTTGGTAAATAACCCTGATTGGGCAATCAATTCCGAAAAAGTACCTACCTGTACGACATGACCCGCGTCAATAACATAGATGCGATCGGCATTACGAATTGTGCTGAGGCGATGGGCAATCACCACTCTGGTAGCGTTTAACTTAGCTAAACTTTCAGTTACAATTGCCTGGGTGCGGTTATCTAAAGCACTGGTTGCCTCATCCATCAAGATAATTTTAGGCTTGGAAACAAGCGATCGCGCAATCAATAATCTTTGCCGTTGTCCACCGGAAAGATTACTACCACCCTCAGCAACGATCGTATGCATCCCCATTGGCATTTGCTTGATATCATCAGCAAAACCTGCCATCTGTGCTGCTGACCAAGCTTCTTCTAGGGAAACTAAAGCCCCAGCAGTGATGTTATCAAAAACCGATCCTGTGCCGATTTTTCCATTTTGCAGCACCACTCCTAACTGTCTTCGCACAGCCTGGAGTTCCATCTCTGCTAAATCTTTGCCATCATAATAGATGCTACCTGTCAATGGAGTTTCAAAACCCAATAACAACCGCAATATCGTTGATTTACCACTTCCAGAAGACCCAACGATCGCAATAAATTCCCCTGGTTCGGCATGGAGGCTGACATCATTGAGGATTAAGCTGCCATTCTCCGAGTAGCGAAAGCTGACATGATTTAGGGCAATGCGGCCGCTTAATTGACCGGGGTTAACCTTGGTTGAGTCATATTCAGGCTGCGATCGCCAAATCGGTTTTGCTCGTTCCCATATTGGTACAATACTCCAAATTTCCGATACAGTATTGCTTAGGTCAATTACTCCTTTGATAAAAATCGTCAAAGCATAGTTAAAAGCAACAAATGTACCCAGTGTCGGGCGTGTCTGCATCAACAGCATGGCAAACCCAAACAGCAGTATAGAACTTACTAAAGGGAGTGCTTCGTTAAATATAGAAATACCATCTTTAATCTCTTGCCAACTCGCCTTCAGTCGGATCTGCTGGCTGTACTTTTTTGCCCAAGCTGCAAATGCGCGTTCTTCTGCCATTGTGACTCGCAGCTTGGCGACACCGTTGATTAGTTGTACGGTGAGTCCCTGAATTGCACCATTGAGTTCTTGCTCTTTTTTCGATTTCTTTACCAAGAGGAAACTTGCAACAGTCGTAACCACAGCAGCAAATATTGCTAAACCCACGCCCACAAGCGCTAGTTGCCAACTGTAAATAAACATCAGCACCAAGTTGAATAAGGCAAAGATTCCACTCAACAACGTTCTTTGGGTAGCACCGCTAAGTTTTTGATGAATTTCCCTCACCGCCATAACGCGGTTGACCAAATCTCCAGAAGTGTACTGGCGAAAAAAGCTAGGACTTAATCTGAGTAACCGATCCCAAATGGCTGGCTGTAATATGCTATCAGTAGCGCTTTCCACTCGTAGGGTAATAATGCTTTGGGCAACTTGAAAAGCTAACTGTCCAAAGGCGACTGCAAACATGACTAATCCGATCTGCCACAGTAAAGCGCGATCGCTATCGGGAATGGCATGATTGATTAAAATTGCTGTTGCTTGTGGTGCAACCATGCCCAAGATTGTGCCCAGTAGCCCCACTACTAAAATACTAGCAATGTCTTTTTCATAACCCTTAACCCCAAACCGCAGTAAATCGATGGCCTTGAGTGCAACTTGGGGTAATGGTCGATACAGAACGTAGGCTAATGGTGACAGTGTTTTTGCTATTGATTCATTTACGGGTGTTCGAGTCCGCGCTACGGGGTCGAAGATTACATAATCCCGATTATCTGTAGGTAACAACGCCACTGGGCGCTTTTCCAACTGAGTATAAGCTAACATCGCTCCTTGGTCTTGACGCCACCAGCCATCTGCTAAAGTTATCCGGCGGATACGAATTTGTGATGCTTGTGCGATCGCAGCTACAGGGTCTTTAATAGAATTCAAATCCTCTGCTGGCGGACGAATCTCTATTCCCAGCGATCGCCCAACTGCACCAAATGCTACCAATAAGGGCGGCCCTTCCTGAGAAAAAACCGCCTCCTGTTGTGGCTGCAATACTGTTGCTAAATCAGAGAGTGCCCCCTCTATTACTTGCTGATTAAATTGCTCACGTTCCTGAAATCGCCGAAATTCTGCTTCTGCTTCTTTATTTGCTAGCAAACTGAAGTAGTGAAAGAAATAAGTATGCAAACTGGCTAAACCTGCCAAGATTTCCTCATAATTTTCTAAATCTGCCGTTGGCAACATCTCTCCAATAACCGCATTTTCTGCCTCCAGCCACATCGCATTGGTGAGTGGAAACGCTGGGGAGGTAGAATTCAGCGTTAATTCTTCAACTCCCATCCAGTGAATATTGCCTTGCTGCAACTTCACCCATAGGAGTGTTTGTTGTCTTCCCTGTAGCGTTTCACCAGGCGATAATGAAAAATCTCGCCCTAATGTCTGCACAAGGTTTAATGGTGTAGTCAAAACTGTTTGCTGGGCCTTAAGAGATTGTCCTAAATGATTTACCCAACCTTCTAAAAGTTCTATGACTTGAGAGTCAGCCGCCGTGATTCCCTTAACCAAATCAACCATTGACATCTGGCATAATTGGGTGGGTTCAATTGCGATCGCGACAAAATTCCATTGGCTTTGTGCGATTACTTCCGGTAACAAGACTTCACCAGCATTGACATGAAACAGATAGCGGCGATGCTCCTTTGGTAAACTGTTTTTAACTCTAGTTGCAAACACCGCCAATGTTCCAGACTGCACTATCCAGAATATTTCTGGTTGATTCAACAGTACTGGTTCGTTTGCTTGAAAGGAGTAGATTTCAGAAGAAGGATTCACCTGCCGACTATTCATTGATCAACTAATGGAATATTTGATGGGCTAGAAGTCTTTTGCTATAGGCTTTACAATTTAAAAAATGCTATTGATGTAATTTGATACTCCTTGATGACCATCTCCAAAGTCTTGTATAAATTCATCAGTTACTCTATTTGCACAACTATCTATCTCTTCGGAAAGGGAATTTTTATGCAGTATTTGATGCGCTGATTTACGTAAAACCTCAAATAATTTAGAACTGTAATCAGAGTCTTCGCTCAAACAATTCCACAGTTCTTTACCAATCAAAGTTTGCATTTCCCAATCAGGCAGTATTTGTTTTAATAGGCCAATTGTTACTGTTTTGCTTGTTCTTTTACCATAAGTAAATCCTATATACGCTTTATCTCCTTCTTTAAGCTTTTCTTGAATTTTTTCAGCCCAGTAAACTACTTGGTCTTTGTCCATATTGTTTAGTCCACTTTTTATTTGCAGCCAAAATTTTTCACCATCACTCGTAGTTTTAACCAAATCCCATCCTGATTTATTAGGAGCTTTTTCAACGGAATCAGAACTAGTAAGTAATAGGTCTTCTATAAAAAATCCCATAGATGTAACGATTGAGCGAGTAGCCGCCATATAAACATTTAATCTGACAACTGCATCTGGAGTATCTAAATTAAGCGCTCTAATTAAAAATGGGTTAGGATTTAAGTTTTTTAAAGATAGGTTTCTAACCATATTTAGTTGTTTTTGGGTGAATACCCTACTAATAATGGCTAAATAATTTTCGGCAACTGTAAGTTCTGCTGATAAAGAGCCTGATTCTCTATATCTAGACAAATTAGTAATTTCTTCGTCTCTCAACTTTAAAACGTTTTTACCAGATATACTCTTGAGGTTTTTGAGATTTTCTTCTTCAAATTCTAGGAAATCTTTTACATCTGCAAAATATGAAGCAAGAGAACGTGCTTTGTTGAGTGTAAAACCTACCTCATTTTTTAGAGCGTATGCTAACATTTCATGAAACTGTTCTGACACTTTTTTTATCCTAGATTTAATAAAACTAAATATTTAAAAAGCTAACTTAAAAAAGTGAAAGCTGTTCAAAAAAATTTGTTGACTCTGGTTTCTCATTTTTGATTATTTTAGATAAATATTGTCCTATTGCGTGAGACAGTTTAACCGGAACAGAATTACCTATTTGTCTATATCTAGACGCTAGAGAACCATAAAATACCCAAGTATCAGGAAAAGTTTGAATTCTTGCATATTCTCGTACACTTAGAGGTCGTAATTCAACAGGATGACACATATCCGTAGCTTTCTGATGTGGACTTGTTGTCACCGTAGGAGAGGGTTTATCCCAAGACAATCTTCTATAAAATCCAACTTTGCCACCTCCAGATTTGTAAGCACCTCCCATTGCTTCCGGCTTTAATTCATCTGGTAAATGTCTCCAGTTTTGACCTTCTTTCAATAAAGTAAGATATTTTAGACGTTGTTTTGAATAAGGGATGTATTCTGGATGTAGGTCGGATAAATTAGATAGAGCATCTCTAAGAGTTCGCCATCTCCGAAGTCCTGTTAAGCCATTTTTATCATGAGTTGGTTTAGGAAAAGTTAAAATTTCACCATTTTTTGAACCAATAAATATTACTCTTGCTCTCGTTTGCGGTACACCATAATCAGCAGCTTGCACTAGCATAGGAGGAGCAACTTCATAACCAATTGCTTTCATTTGGGCTAATACAATCTTAAGGGCTGCACCCTCAATTTCATCTGGTTCTAAAGGAGGGTATCCAACACCTCTTTGATTATGAGGTCTATGCCGAATCGGAGATGAAAGTAATCCTTTGACGTTCTCCATTAAAAAAAAACGAGGTTGAATTTCTTTCACAATGCGAATGAAATCCATAAATAAACTTCCTTGTGGATCTATAACAGAACCACGCTTACCCGCAGTGCTGAATGGCTGACAGGGCGGACCTCCTGTTACTAGGTCTACTTCACCAGGTAAAAGAGGTCTACCAAGTTTTAAAACACGTCCTCCCTCTTCTAGCAATGTTTGTGCTGAAATCTGCCTAATATCTCTTGGTACAGCACTTTCTCTAAGGTGGGGGCGGTTCAGAATAATAGTTTTTGTTGCATCAGCATCTATTTCAACTACACTGACAGTATAAAAACCTGCTTCTTCTATACCCAAATCAAGACCGAAAGCTCCTGCAAACAGAGCAATGGATATTAATTGGTTATTAATCACTTTTTCCTCAGATTTTTAAAATCAATTTTACTCACATTTAAACCTAATAGATTTTTATAATTCCCACAAAATTGTCTGGGTGGGTATTTTTACATTGTCGTCTAAGTTTTTTACAAATACGACCTTGCCTCTGCCGCGTGAAGTAAACGAACATAAGTTCCACCTTGCTGCCATAATTCCTTATGAGTGCCACGCTGCACGATTTTACCTTGCTCTAGCACAATAATTTCATCACAATCGCGGATTGTGCTAAGGCGGTGGGCTACTACAATACACGAACAACCACGCTGTTGCAAGTTACGGTTAATAATCAACTCCGTTTCTGCATCCAGAGCGCTGGTTGCTTCATCCAGTACTAAGACTGTGGGATTTTTCACCAAAGCGCGGGCAATTTCTAAACGCTGGCGTTGTCCACCACTAATATTCATACCGCCTTCAATTAACTCAAAGTCATATTTTCCAGGCATAGATGCGATCGCATCATGAATCGCTGCATCTTGGCAAGCCTGCACCAAATCAACTTCTGGTACAGTTGAATCCCAAAGAGTGATGTTTTCTCGGATAGTGCCGGCAAATAAAAAGATATCCTGTTCAACCATTGCCAACCAGTTAGCCAGAACAGAACGCTTAATTTGCGATCGCTCTACACCATCAAAGCAGATTTCCCCATCCCAAGGTTGATAAAGCCCGCAAATTAATTTAGCAACTGTGGATTTACCAGAACCACTTCCCCCCACAAGCGCTATTCTTTGTCCTGGCTTGACAGTCAAGCTCAAATTCTCAATCAAGGGAGATTCTACACGACTATAGCCAAAAGTGACATTTCGTAACTCAACATGACCGTGCAATTGCCAAAGAGACGAGAAAGTAATTTCTCCCCCTGCCCCCTGCTCCCTGCCCCCCGCCCCCTGCCTCCCCTCCACTTCCAAATCAACGGGGTTTTGCAATACATCATCAAGGCGGTTTAAATCAGCTTCTAAATCTTGGAGTGTACTGCCGAAATTAACGAGGCTATTAACTGGCTCTAAGAAACTCAGTGTTAGACTTTGGTAGGCAACCAGCATCCCAATGCTGAGATTGCCCTTCATTACTTGTAAACCACCAACCAGCAAAATAGAAGCTGTGGTTAGGGCTGTCAAAATTGTAGGTAATGTGGTGAGAATTTGAGTTTGTAAACCTAATTGTTGTTGGGCGTTCATGGCTTTAGCATAATAACCCGCAAACCGAGCAAATAAATCTGACTCCAGCCCTGAAGCTTTGATGGTTTCTATAGTTTGGATGCCGCTAATCGTTACTCCACCCACCTTGCCATATTCCTGAGCTAGGCGCATATTTGTATCTACACGAGTTTGCGATAAAAATAATAGAGCGAGAATGTTGATTAAAGCAAAACCAACTGCGATCGCACTCAGCAATTGATCGTACTGAATCATAATCAACAGGTAAAATATCACCATTACCGCGTCAATTACTGTAGTTGCCAAAGACCCTGAGAGTACTTCTGCCACCCGGTCATTCAGTTGTACTCGGCTACTAATTTCCCCAGCAAACCGTTGGTCATAAAACCCAATGGGTAATCGCAGGATATGCCAAAGAAACTTTCCTGATGTGCTGACTGACAACTTAACCATTAATCGCCGCAGGTAGGTAAGCCGCAGTCTGGCAAGGAATGCCCGCAATAAAGTAGTTAACAGCATTCCTAAGAGCAAAGGTCGCAACCAATCTTGTCGGTCTTGGATTAAAATCTCATCAATAAAAACCTGAGAAAAGGCTGGTACAGCTAACCGAGGCAGTGTTAGCAATAACCCCGCAAGCAAGCAAAATAAGATAGTAACTCGTGAGTTTTGTAAGCGGCTACTTAAGGCTGAGACAATGTGATTTTTTTTGCCTCCCTTTTGAAAGTCCGCTCCTGGTTCCATTGTCAGCACAACACCCGTGTATGCGCGATCGAACTCTTCCCAACTCACTGTTCTCCGACCATTGGCAGGATCGTTGAGGTAGACGCGTTTTTTGCTATATCCTTCTACCACGAGAAAATGGTTAAAATTCCAAAAGGCAATGTAGGGAAGATGGGTAGTTTTGACATTTTCCAGAGACAGTTTTAACCCTTTAGCATTGAGTCCATAGTTTTTGGCAGCTTTGAGGATATTAAAAGCTTTACTCCCATCCCGCGAAACACCACATTCTTCACGCAGTTTAGCCAGTGGCACAATCCGGCCGTAATAGCTCAGAATTATTCCTAAAGCAGCCGCACCACATTCGACCGCTTCCATTTGCAAAAGTGTAGAAGTGCGAACACGATTTGGTTTTAATTTTGCAATTGGTGATTGAGAATTGGGCATTGGTATTAGAACTTGAACGTTGAGCCTCTGAGGGTGGAAGTTGAGCCTCTAAGGGTGGTGAACCTTCAAGTTGTAACCATGCCCTATGCCCAATTTAATTACGAATTACGAATTACGAATTACGAATTATTTTAATAAATTCCCGTCCAAGAGCGCAGCATAGGAATAATATAAGAAATCGGTGCTTTTTCTCCAACTTTTACTTGAACAGAGGTAGTTGTGCCAGAGGATATTTTTAAGGCTGGGCCATCAGAGGATGACCATTTATAACCACTGACTGATATAGGGTTTTCTTGGAGTTGGATAAAAGCTTGCACCTGACTTTCACCTTTACCTGCAAGGCTGGCGGCCATTTCTTTGTTACCAACGATCGCTGTAATATCTTGTGTAGTTACCGGAAATGAAGAAATATCTGCGATCGTTCCGATAATGCCACCTTCGCGCTCGCGTTTAGCAAAACTGGGAGTCACCTGTACAGGCATCCCAGGCTTGATTTGCTTACCATCTTTATTAGCAAAGTAAACAAGACTCATAAGTTTTGAATTTGGCTGTTCAGCTTCAATTGAACCCAAGCGACTACCCGGATTCATCATTTGTCCGGGGACAGCACTCAGTTCGAGAATGTGACCATTATATTTGCTAATAATTCTACTTTCTTGAGATAGTTGCAGTTCTAATTGGGCAATTCGCCGCTTTACTTCCCGAATTTGATTTGTTTTATCAATTGATTGCTTCAAGTCTTGTTCGCGTAATTTAGTATTTTGAGTATTAAGGTCTTTAATTTTAGTTTTAATTTCGTCAATTCTATTAAGATTTTCCAGATATTCTCGTTGCGTAGTGGTTTCTTGGATTTCGAGATCCTTTAATTGCACGTCAATATCTGACAGTTCGCTTTGAGTGTTAAAATATTCCTGTTCAGCTTGCACCAACATATCTTGGCTGATGACATGCTGCTCAAAAAGGTGACGACGATTATCAACTCGTCCTTTAAGAGTTTTGAGTAAGTAATTAATTTGTTGTTTGCGGGAATTAATGCTTTGACGTTTTTGGGCGATCGCTCTCAATGTTTGATCGCGTAACTTTGGCGCATCTTGCTCTCGGCGCAGGTTACTGTCCAAATCGAGTTTTTGCTGCCTAAGCGTCATAATTTGTTGGTCAATCAACAGTTTTTGTAGCCTGTCAGTTTCTTGATTTTGGGTTTGCAATTGTTGCAACTTTACTTGCTCTTGCTGTAATTGCTGCTTTAGCGCTGATTGGTCGATAATACCTAGTACATCACCTTGTTTAATAATATCCCCCGTCTTGACCTTGAGAGTTAGTAATGGGCCAGAACTGGGTGCTTGAAATTCCACAACATGGTGCGGTTTAATCAATATACCTTGACCTGTGACAGTCAGGGGAATTCTGCCAAACACACTCCAAACGCCAGCTACAGCAACCACAAAACTCAAAGTAGATAGAGTCAACCAAGCTTGAGGTTTGACAACTTGTATTGCTTGATCGAGTTGTTCTGGTGAAGATAAGCGCTCTAGGGCTTCTTGGCGGAAGATGTGGCTGTGTTTGAGTTGCATTGTTCTCCTTCTTGCTGATGGCACTCAGAGCCTCAAGTCTTCTAGACCTTTAAGATTAAGGTGCGATCGGGGAGAACTAGGGGAGAAATAGGGGAGGCGATCGCTTCTACTGCTTCAACAAAGCACAAACATCACCAATACCTTGCTTCTCAACGAAAGCCTGCACCAATGCTCGTAATGAACACGCATCCGCTAACGACATTGGAACTGACTGATAACGCTGCATCAACTCGTCAACAGCAGCAGCTTCTTCGGAGAGCCGAAACGGGAGATGGATAATTCTCTTTTGTACAAAAGAAATTACTGCTGCTTCTCCTCCGTAAACATTCTGTAAGAGAAAACAAGCCTCTGTAACTACCGCTTCACAAGTTAACAAAGGTGGTTCAATCTGTCCAAATTGATTTGTCACCCATTTATGAAACTGCTCTCTCCGATTGACTAAAGCTACTAATGGGCCTGTATCGAATGGCACTAAGTTAAGACACAGCCCCTGTCCTGACTGGTTCCCAGCCTGGAGGCTGGGAACCGATTCTGGGAGGCTCTGCCTCCAGTGGCTTAATGCTACGGTGTATACACAAGTCTTTGAGAGTTGCCTCACAGCGTTTAGATCCCCC
>NZ_CAWUDN010000175.1:0-9936 GCF_963920915.1 Nostoc sp. PCC 9305 | reverse complement strand
AATTGGGGGACTTTGACTCTAGTTCCCCCTTTTTTAAGGGGGGTTAGGGGGGATCTAAACGCTGTGAGGCGACTCTCAAAGACTTGTGTATACACCGTAGCCCGCAAGCGGGGAGGGGTTGGGGGTGGGGTGTTAGGGACTTTTGCAAGAGGTCTATTGTAGATAGTCTCGTTGCTCAATTAAAACTTAACGAAATAAGTATTTGTTGGTAATGTTTGGGCAGTTCCTACATTTGTAGCCAAGTCGTTTATTTTATTATCTGTTTTGATTACTACAAACTTATCAGTAAATAGCAATACTTCACCATTTCCCGGTGTTACCCAAGCGTGGCGAGTCATTAGGTTTTTGGAGACAACTAAAAGAGACGCATCTCCACGGTAAGCCGAGATGGGTTTACCCATGAAGGTTTGATTATCTCTATTGGCGATCGCATAAGCAGCAGAGGAACCCACAAAAATTGTACTCCCATCTGAGTAAATAGTTTTAGGGAAATTGCTACTGCCGTCTCCCATCCCCGCAGTTGTAGGTTTTCTTGGAATACTTAGCTGTCCACGCTCGACAGTAAAATTAGTTAGATTAACAGTTCCTATATAAACCTTTGTCTCATCACGGGTTTGTGCAGCATTGGTATAGGAGTCTGTGGTAATCAAAGTCTTTGTTAATAAGTCTTTGCCATTCCACCTGTAGATTGAATTACCCCCATAAACTGAGCCAAGGACATAAAGCTTGTCTTCAAAAATATGTAATCGGTTAAGTCTTGTGTCTGCCATGTCGTGAGCAAGATCGGCAGAATTGTAGCCCCAAAGCTTACCTTGGTTATTTCCTGCTAAATTTGCCAAAGCAAATATTTTCGCTCCGTCAAAAACCATTCGGTAAAGAAAAGCTATCTGGACGGGAATACCTAACCTCTTTTGTTGCTGGTAGCCACTAGTGTAGAGATAGCCGTTTTTATACTCAAAATCCATTACCTCAGTTACGCCATAGCTTTGTTTGGCTTTAAAGTTGAGGTTTTTATCATAAATTGATAGAGTATTTGCAGACTGGTAAATAATCCAATTTTGTAAAAATTTTACCCGTGTCTTTGAATTAGCTGTATTGCTAACTATTTTTTGCCTAGTTCCGTCAGTTTTTATTTTTACTAGTCCTGTCGGAACAGCTAAGACATAAGTTTTGCCGTCAATTGCTACAATGTCACGAGCATCGTAATTAGAATTTGGGATTAGTTTTTTCTTCCCATTACTTTCTACTTCCCATACACCTTCAGTATTGATGACCGCAACTTTGCTGCCGTTAGTGCAAGCTGCTCTTGGCGAAGAAATATTAAGATATGTAGCTAAAGCGGGGGTAGAGTAATCAAACATTGTACAGTCCAGATAAAGTTGACTGAAAAATATTGGCGCTCAATTAAAAAAAATTTTTGGGAGTTTTTGCGCGTTTTTAAGCTAAACTCGTCTTCAAAAGTGCAGAAAATATCGGCTACGGTAAACTCAAAGGTTGAGTAATCCGCAAAATGTGCATATCTGCAAACATCGGTAAAATTAGAATTGAGTTATTTGTGGTTATGTCGTAGCGATAACCTGTTAATTGGGGGAAAGTAGCTTCAATTAATTTGCCTCTCTGGCTGCTTTCTAATTCGACAAATACTTCACCGAGACTTTCTGCCCCAGATCGCCCATCTCCTTTAACATCTCCTCAATCTTTTGCATAGGTAGAAATGAAGACTTGGCATGTCCTTTCTCCCAAAGGTTTACCGTCGAATAAGTTATACCTAAAGATGCTGCAAACTGTTCTTGGGTAAGACTAGTTGTGCCACGAAGTTCACGGATGAGCTTTCCAACTTCCGGTTGCTTGATTAGCAAAGGTTTCTTAATTGTCATTTAGCTAAGAACGCACCTGTTAATCTGGCGAGTGATATGTATTCCGCTACATCCTATTGGGGCTAATGCTGAATTGATAGGCGAAAATATACTAGAATTTTTATACTTTCTTGATTTACTAACCAAGTAATTATACGTCCGTAGATACGGTATTTCCTAATGAGACTCCTCAGGAATCAATTACGCAACGAAATAAGCATCCTGTTGTCAAGAAGCAGTTAAAATCAATATTTGTTGAAGAATAAGTCAGGAGTCAGAATCAGGCTATTACCATTCTGAAAAAGGGTATTTTACTAAATTGCTGTTGAAATATCTGGAGTCATCAGAAACTTCTTGTCCAATCCAGTTCGGTAATTCAATTTGCTGATTTTCATCAGTGAGTTCAACTTCTGCTAATATCAGTCCTTTATTAACACCATCAAACTCATCTATTTCCCAAATCAAACCACCAGACTCTATTTTATATCTGGTTTTTTCTATAAAGGGACGTTGACATAATGTCTCAAGTATTTCTTGAGCATCTTTAACAGGAATAGGATATTCAAACTCTAATCTCGAATATTTAATATTGGGGCCTTTAATAGTCAAATAACTTTTTTCACCTACTATACGTATACGTACAGTTGCTTTGTCTTCTGTAGCAATGTATCCTTGACGATATACACTACCTTCAGCTAATCTTCTCCAGCTATCTCCTGTCACTAAATATTTACGCTCTATTTCTTTCGCCATGTTATTTACCAAATTATTTGCTTTTTTATATCACAAATAATATAGCAATCCTAAATCTCTTCACAAAAATGTGTGTGCAATTATTACAAATCAGAGTTAAGTTGTTGAAGTATTGATATTTACTAATTGATAATTAGCGATCGCTTCTACTATAGGACGATAATTTATATCCTGATGACGATTTGATGCTATCTGCACTAAGCAATTGCAACTAGCAGTAAATTCGCCATTTGTATCCAATTTATTTCAAGGTGCAGTGAATTGAAAAGACTGTTAATCTTCCATACCTACGTTCAATCACTAGCACTGAATTCAAACATTTTTTATATATAAGAACTCACCAAATTTTCTTGTTTAATTTGTTCTTTTGCTAAAGCCAATGCTTGATGAGCATTTTTAAACTTTGTTTCATCTGTAAATTTATGCTCAAAATTCTTTAAATAAGCTTCTAAATACCGAATACGTAAGTGTGGATCGGCAGGATTCTGAAGAAATGGGAGGTCAGCTTCAACCATGAACCGAATAGCCAACAGGGGGATAGGGCTACGAAGTGGACGAAAGTTTGGGTTGTGCAGACCAGGACTTTCATTACGTTTATGAAATTCTCCTATCATCAGTCCTGACTCAACAAACAAAGGTTTAAGTTTTTGTTGGACACTATCTATTACTTTAGAAGCATCTTCTATAAGAATGTCAGGAAAAATAAGTAAAAAAGCTTTATTAATTGCTAATTCCTGCTCTTTAACATCTATTTGCAGAAATATATCTCGATAGCGTCCAACAATCTCTTCTAATTGTTCTGGATACAAATCGTTTGTGTGAATGACTGCTAGACGAATACTATTTGATTTGAGAGAGTAAGGTACAAAGGGGCAAACTGCGCCGGGTCTACCTAAGTTAGGATGAGACCTTCCTAAAAAATTTTTCACCCACTCCATAATTTCAATTAAGGCAGAAAGGTCTTCGTGTTGCTGGAGTTGTTCAATTTCACGAGTTGTATAGAGTTGCATAAGCTTGAGTGAAATGGAATAATTGTTTAATTCTGAATCCCAAATTAGTTTTACACATATAGGTAAAACTAATTACTTAAGTAAATAAAACAAGCCCTTTGTTGTTGATTTTTGGTTAATCTGTAGCTTGCAGAAGATAATAACGATCTCCCATTCGGTTTTGTAAACTTAAAGTAATTTACCTCAATACATACACAAACATATTTCCCATCAAATAACTTGTTTTCATTTGTTTTGAAATTAGTTTGTAATATGTTAGCTTCAGAACTAATATTTGAATTTTGAAACACATGTAGGGCATGCTACATTTTGCTAACACACCCTACAATTAATTGACAGAATTTTTCAAAAAGAATTTACGATTTCTATAGGATACGTATGTATCATCATTATTCGGCATCTACTCCTAGTTTTTTACACTGTTAAGCTTCTGTTATTTTTATGAATACATTATAAATTTTATGTGTAAATAGTTATTTTTACTGTGAAAATTTGGTGTAGATTTAACAGCAACTTTAGGGCTACTATCAAGGTAATACACTTGTAGGAAGTAAAAAGTTTACACAGAATTGGTATAAAGCCAATTGTATAAGCCGTATATTAATCACAGCATATTTGGTCTAAAAATAAAAATCAAAGGGGTAGGCAGAATGAGCGGCGACTTCTACCGTTCATATCCCTATTCTTAAGTAAGCTACTCACAAAATCAAATATTTTAGGACTTACAGTACTATACCAATTAACCATAATATGCATTAAGTCAAATTTATATTTCAGGTGCTAATTGCAACCCTGATTTTGTCGCATATTTACTGTTCTGGGTGTTAGACATGGCTCCAAAGCCCAAAATTAGTATAGTCAATATGTATGATACGTAAGTCCTATATTTGTTTAATTAGAAGTCTCTTATCTCTCAACAAATTCTTTCACCACTGCCATAGCTTCAGGAGGAATCTGCGTAATGAGACGAAATGGAAATGCGGCAGTTGAAGCAAACTGAGCATAGTCTGGTGTCAGGAAGATAGCATAGTTTTTAGCTTCTGGAGTCATCTGTGCAGCAAAGGACAAGGTTAAAGCTTTAACGTACTTGCGAACATCTGCTGCTTTTTCACCGACAACTTCACCGCCACTAATTGGTGTATTTGGTTGTCCGATCTGATCTAATGTGGTGCTGGGGTCTTTTACACTGAGATGAGTACCGCCAATTATACCAACTAGCGATTTTGGGGATGGGATTTTTTCAAATCCGACAATTTGTTCAGTTAAAGCTGGGGTGGTTTTATCGGCGGAACCTGCTAACACTATGGTGGGAACTTGTATCTTAGTTAACCCAGTTTCGCCAAAAATCAGAGAAGTTGTGGGATTGAGAGCGATCGCCTGTTTGATTCTGGGATCTCGTAGTTGATAACTATTTTCTGGTAGTTCTTGAGCGATACATTGCATATTTTCTCCCAAACTCAAGATAGTCAAGTTCTTTTTACAGCGTTGTTTGAGATGTTCTAGTTGCAACTCGGCCCCAGCAAGTGCTAAAGCTGTACCACCACCAAAAGAATAGCCAACAACCATCGCGTTTGTGGTTGCAAGTTTCCCTTGTAGGGGATGATTAGCTGTTTGGTTGAGCTTTTCCAATTCGTCGAGGACAAAACTAATATCTTGAGGACGATACAAAAACTCTTGAGGCTTCATGACTCTGGTTTTGCCTTGTAATGCTAAGTTAGCATTTGCCTGATTACTACCGGGATGTTCTAAAGCTGCTACTACATAGCCGTGAGATGCTAAATGTTCTGCTAGGTAACGCAAGTCCGTGCGGACTGACCCGAAGCCGTGAGAAAAGACAATTACGGGTTTGTCGGGAGTTGCAGCAGTTGACCAGTAAATATCAACCGGGATTTGGCGGTCGCGCTTTCGATCGTTCAGACTTAAGTTGAGTATTTTTACTTGGGCGCTTCCTGGTTGGCTAGGATCGAAAGGGAAAGCAATCTGTGGTGTTCTCGGATGTGCTGTTATGGGGTCGAGTTGGGGAGCGATCGCTAACATGAATTGCTGGGTACGCCAAAAAGCTGTATTTAAATTCCCTGCAACAGCGAAAGCCTTTGGCAAATCAATTTCTAAGCGTTTACTGGGATAAGCCGCAATAAAACTCAGTATGGAAAGACCTTGCGGTGCATTAGAACCTAATACCAATCCTGCTCTCAGTGCTTGTACCCCGGCTTTATCCTTTCGGGCTAAGGCTGTAGCGAAATCATTGAGAATAGTTGTACCAATCTGGGTATTAATTAACCTATCAAGTGTGACAACATTCATAGGTATATTCATGCCCAGCGCCCCCAAGAAGAAGCGGCGTTGTTCTTCAGATAAAGACTGTAAACTCCCAGGCAATTTTCCTGTTTTTACAGCCTTTTGCAACTCAGTAACAGAGATAGATTCTGTAAATAAACCCAAACGCACAACAACTGTGTCAGCAGCAATGGCCGAAGTATTTGCCCCAAACTGTGTAAGTGCGATAGCGCTAAAGAAACCTGCAATTGTCTTAAGACTTCTCCAAATTTTTCCCATAAACTTTTATACCAACTGTTACTTACGGGAATATAACGGATATTTGTGTATTTGACTACCCCAATAATTGATTAGAAATAAAAGTAAATTTTTTCTTAACTTGATGGCGATGTCTACGACGGGCTACGCCTACCCCGGATTTCTCACCACACCTCCTAAAGCCTGCGCTTGTGCAGGGGAGAAGTAATAAGTAATAAGTAATAAGTAAGAAGTAATAAGTAATAAGTTTTTACTCATTACTCATTACTCATTACTTCTCTTCTGCTCCATCAAACGCCTTGAGCTTGTGAGAGATGCGGGCTACGCTCTAATCTCCTGAAAGCATCTGCTGATGCAAACAGAGAAATATTACAAGCATAACAAAAGTAACGAATTGTAGAATTCATCACAGCTAAAAATTTGAGCATAAATCAGTGTTAACAGCCACAAAAGCTCGATTGTTTATCAGCTAGGTTTAAGACTGTAACGGAGCTACTAGAACAGGGAAAGCAATCGCATCTACAATCTGTATTTTTTTTGACAGGAAAATTTGGCGTTGCATATTTGCGGGATGATTTTGCTAGTTTTGTGGGATGGGCATCTTGCCCGTCCCTTGTATTTCAGGGCTCTCGTGTCGCCCACCCTACAAGAATCATCCCTTGATTCAGCAACGCCGAAAATTTAACCGACTGCTTAATGTTTTGCAGAGGTGTTGCAGGTGAATAGTCTGATTGCTGTAGCTGCACGATCGTTACTCATCAAATTCCCCCAGCCGCATCAACAATTTTTCTTGGCTTTATGCGTCGCAGACTACCCTATATTTTAATTTTTCTACTCTCTCTGAGTATTATTGCGCTGTGGTGGCCTGTGAATGATTCTGATTGCAATTTCGAGGCTTTTATCGCATCAAAAACTACAAAATTCCAAGTACATGCTACTAAGGTTATTGTTCAGCCGTGGCGTGGTCGTCACCATGTATATGGAATCTTTATGATTCCTAATGAATACAAACAAGCACCATTTTTTGTGTTAACAGTCCAAGGTGCTGGTAGTTACTGTTCAAAACAATTTGGTTATAAACAAAACTTTGATGATATCTTTGCTGAACCAGGAACTTATCTGGTAAAGAAGGCTATTAGAACTCGAAAAACTCTGCGGCTCATTCTTCAAGGTTTATATTCTCAGGTCAATGATAAAAATAATTGGACATTGACTTTCCCTGAACCAAAAGCTGGTCAAGATAATTCTTGAAGAAGAATTCAGAAGTCAGAATGGGCTAAACGCCCCGCTACCGCTAACAGGAGTCAGAATAAATCAGTCGGGGATTCAAACCCGCAACTAATAGCGTAGCGTTAGCGAGTCGTACAAAATTCATTCTGAATTCTGACTCCTGACTCCTGAATTCTGTTTGATAATTCATAACTTAGCTTGGTGGTTTAGTTTCCAAAACCTGGTCTTTTTCTAACAAGGCACTAGTCGCATTAACTACAATTTGTGCTGCTCCGGTGAAGAACGATCGCTCGATAGTCGCTGGTACATCGCTAGGTTCATGATAGTGCGGAGTACGTAAATTTGCAGTATCTGTCACCAGCACAGCACCCACACCCTGATACCAAAACGGTGCATGGTCGCTGCGTAGGGTATCTGGTGTCAGTAAACCTTTAAAAGGAATTGGTAGTGCTAGAACTGCTGGCATTGATTCCTGTTTATTCAGGGCAGTTGAGGGGATATTTTGTGAGTTTTGAAAGGCATTAAGCAAAGACAAGTGTTCTGTATCGCCGACTACTGCCAAAAAGTCGCCCTTGTCGCTAGGTGGTGTAATAGGCAATCCAGCAGGGTATTTCTGACATCCAGGAGTGTAACAAGCGTAACCTACCATATCCATAACGATCGCTCCGCCTAAATTTTGCAAGCGTGCTGTCTTACTCACAAAAGCCTGACTACCCAAAAGTCCCGCTTCCTCTTGGTCAAAAAAAGCTAACTGTAACGTCCGTGGCGTAGGACGGGAACCGAGCAACCGAGCGACTTCCAGCACTACGGCTACACCACTGGCATTATCATCAGCACCTGGGGAAGAGGCAACAGTATCGTAATGCGCTGCTACGAGAATTGCTTTCGCGGCTTTGTTAGTTCCTGGACGTTCGGCAAAAATATTCACACCGTCAGAGAACTTTTCTAATTTAGGTTTCCAACCGAATTTTTTCAGTTCAGCTGTAATATAAATGCGAGTAAGCGATCGCTCTTTTGTGGTGTAGCGCTGAAAATTCAACTTTTGGATATGGTTTAGCAGCTTGTCAGTAGAGACTTGGGGAGTAATATCAACTTCCCTTGATGGCTGTAGTTCGGGTGTTTTTAGTGGAATCCGCTCAACAATTGTCGGTGAGGGACGCTGTTCAAAAAACGTGCTACCTCTGCTACCCAACACGGCAACTGTCATCAGCACCAACAGCATCAGCCAAATCCATTTTCTCATCTGATTTATCCTTGGCTTCCTGACTTAGGGTAGCGCAAATCAACCTTGGGGAGGACAAGAGGGTTATGTCAGAAGTATTCAGGCAACAGGTGTTAGTGTTTGCCTTGTTTAAGACAGATCAATTCATGAGTTAAACTTCTCTACCCTCTGATGTAATTCCTCTAGTTCAGAGTAAATCAGGGTTATGCGAAGCGCCTGAAACGACCAAATATCATAATCCACATCATGGTTGATTTATAGATGGGTAAGTAGTTTTAGTTCTTTAGTGATATCTACTGCTTTGCGAGTGATAGGTCTGGTAACTTTTAGAACGTCTAGCAAACCTCCGCTAACACTTACGACATCTAATAATTCAGATTCGGGAATTATTTTTCTTACCAGCTTCACTCTTGATAAAGATTAGTTACTTATCTTCAATATTTTGATTAAATAATATTGCTTTTACGCCGATCGCACTCCCTTAATCCTTACTTCCTATCGCTAAAACTATTGCTGTATCTACTTTCTAACCTTTCACTCTTTTGTTAAAAAAGATGTTGGATTTACGGTAAATCTTAAGCATCTTGGGTGCGATCGCTGTTTAACTCCCACTAAAAAAATAAGTATACCGAAAGGAGTATTTCAGAAAAATAAGTAAGATTGTAATATCAAGCAATAAGCATCCTGCCAGATTATCAATTTTCCTTGACAGTTGATCCTGCCCTCACTAAATTATTGATATATAGGCGTTAGAGGCAATCACAGGTACACTCAATTTGTACCTCGTTTTTAATAGCTGGAGAATGTTTAGATATCGCAGTCATTTGGTTTTTTCAAGGAGGAAAGTTTTATGAATTTTTTGAAAAAATATTCCAATTTAACTATCCGTTTAATATGTTTAGAAATTTTATTTATTGCACCTGCTTTAGCTGATGAATGTTCGTCAAATCAGCGAGCGCCTTTGCCAGGATGTGTTTCAGCAGAATATATTAGTGGTGGAACTGTTATAACTAATAACTGTCCTTATACAGTTACCATAAAAGTTGATATAGCTAACAGTTCCGATAAACGGGTAGACGTTGGTCCCAACGGAGGAAGAACTGTAGTTGGTGTTGGCGGTAGGTTTCAGTTGTTTTGCTGTCCCAGATATAATAAATGTGCTTAACAATACCTTCACCAAAAAAGAGTATGAAGAGATAAAGTTCTTGGCAACTTTTGGTGATGATGAAAGGTTACGCGCTTTAGAGGATGTTTGAAAAGTCCTTTTCTTGGTAGCAAAACATTCTAGATCCCCCTAAATCCCCCTTAAAAAAGGGGGACTTTGAAAGGT
>NZ_CAWUDN010000174.1:0-9937 GCF_963920915.1 Nostoc sp. PCC 9305 | reverse complement strand
CCTCGCTTAACATCTGGGCTGATGCCTTAACTTGACACCAATGGCAAGATGCCCATCCCACAAAACTAGCAAAATCATCCCGCAAATATGCAACGCCCACTAAAGATTTCCTGATATTTTCCGAGTAAGCTTGAAACAACAAATAATCAGAAAGTGTCTGAATTATTGTTCTAATAGACTTACAACTTATGAAAAAACCTATAGTTTATCGATACCGTACTTATGGACTAGTTGGGTTAATATCCTTAAGCGCTGTATTAACTACACCTACATCTGCCTTAACACAATTGGCAGGCGATTCCCCAATTGGGCAAACTCCTATCCCTGCTTCTAACTTAATCTGGCCAACTAAAGGGTTTATTTCTCAAGGCTTCCGCAAATATCAACATGAAGGAATTGATATTGCAGGGTCGTCTGGAACTCCTGTTGTTGCTGCGGCATCCGGTACAGTTGTTAAAGCAGGTTGGGATAATTGGGGATTAGGAAATGCCATAACTATTAAACATCTCGATGGCAGCATTACTGTTTATGGCCACAATCGCCGTTTGTTGGTGAGCAAGGGTCAAGAGGTCATTCAAGGTCAAATGATTGCCGAGATGGGATCTACAGGCAATAGTACAGCACCTCATCTGCACTTTGAAGTTCATCCAAATGGTCGAATAGCAGTTGACCCCCTTCGTTTGTTGACATCCGTAACTGCAAGTGTTGGTTCCGGTTCTAAAGTTCAGCAAGTGGATAACCAGAACCGCCCAGTCTCGCCACCCCCAGTAGCAAATCAAGTTTCACCCTCACAGCAGACAATTCCTATAGATTTTGCACCTGTAAGCACTGATACTAAATGCAATGGAATTAGTCTTATTGAAGGTGAGACTATAAGCTCTCGTGTAAAAGTCTGTGAAGAAAATGGTCAATTATTTTATATTGGGCAATTGAAGCAAGCCCCAAGCAAACCTATAAAGATAGTAGCTTTGAATATTGGTAAAAACAGATATCGAGCAGATAATGGTAGTTTTTATTATTTAGTTACTCCACAAAGAGTTGAAGTTTGGCGAAATGGCAGTCAGATTCGTTCTGACAGTTTTTACAGTTTAACGAAATCGCCTTGATATTCTTCTTGATATCCCCTGCCTACCAAAGGTTGAGGCAGGGGTGTTACAGCGATTAGTTGAAGAAGAATGCAGAATTCAGAATTCAGAATCAAGATGCTTTCTATGCGCCACGTTTCCCTTTAAGGCTTTACGCTGCACTATCCCCGCCAGTCGTACAGAATACCCAACTGAATTCTGACTCCTGACTCCTGAATTCTGTTCAATAAAACTTTCAGTTTAAATACACTTACTAAAAGTTAAGTGTTAATTGAAGCAAGTGATTGAGAGCCATTTGGCGCAGAGCCATTATTTAGGATAGGCTGACGAGTTTTCAGGTCAAATTTGAAGCCATGTGGTAAAATATGAAGCTTTGCTCCACAAATCGCCAAAGACTCATCCTTCAAAATTTCGCCCATATTGTTATATGTAGCTTCTGATTCATCAACAATCGTAACCGCACCTTCACCAATTACTTCAATTTGGTTATCTGTCACTACCATAGCGGTATTTTCGTCAATCCCAAATCCTAAGACAGCAGGTTCTAGTATTAAAGCTGAAATCAAGCGTCCCAAGCGTCCACGCTGAGAAAAATGCTGGTCAATTACTACCCCTGGTAAAAATCCCATACCTGGGCCCATTTCAACAGTTTCAATCCGAGGATGTGTCTGCGAATCACCTTCCACAATCATTTTATCCGGCATCACAGCAGCTCCAGCGCTTGTACCTGCTATTACTACACCTTCAGAGAACCGTTGATGAATCGCCGTATCGATTTCGGTATCCTTGAGGATGCTGGTAATACGAGCTTGGTCTCCCCCTGTAAAAAATACCCCAGTTGCTTTCTTAATAGCTTCCAATGCGGTAGATGAAGATGCATCTTCACGAGTTTCTGTATCAATAATGCGAACAGTTTCGGCTCCCAAACGCTCAAACACTCTGATGTAATTTTCTCCCACTTCTCTTGGTAGTTCTGTGGCTGCTGTCAGAATTACAATGTACGCCTTCGTACCTCCAGCGCGTCGTACAAAGTCCCGCAAAATTACGGAATCTCCCTCTTTATCTTCGGCTCCCCCAATAATTACTAACTGCCTTTTAATATTACTTTCCACCATGATGCTCCCTGGGATTTGAGTTAATAAATTTCACTAAAACATGGCAATTCAATGTATCAAATCATCCCTTTGATAGATTACTTGATAAAGTAGGGTTAACATTTGCGATCGCAATTAGACCACAATACTTTTTTGAAAAATTATCTAATTTTCCAAATACTAAATAAAATCTACAACGTCAACTGCCTCTAGAAGTATTTCCTAGAGGCATTGTTAGCTATATAGTTAATTGTCGATTGTAGATTTATCGGGCGATGTGAGTAATTGGTATTGATCCTAACTAGATGCAAATAGATATCTGATGGCAAGCCTTAATGAACCCGACTTCTGTAAAGCAAGTTAGTTAAGAAAAAACGTGCTTGTTCGAGTGGGAGATGCCTGGGTTTGCCTTGGTAGACAATTTGATACTCATTCATGTCTGCGCCATCTCCATGTCCAGAGATCAGCTTTTGGTGAAAAGCTTCGTCAGCTAGTTCTCGAATTTCATCTCTTAGAGCAGCTTGTGTGCTAGTCATACTTTGCTGTCTTGTTATACTGTCTTTTTAATGCCCCACATTTATTTATACAATTTTTGGATGAGTGTTGCACCTTTCAAAGGTTATATCTTTAATTATTCATGAGGATGAATTGACTGTTATTGCTTCCTGGCAGAAGATTGAAGATTTAATTATGCCTTAAGATAGTTAAAAATGCTTAGTAATAGAGTTAGCCTGGGTTCTGATTAGCTCAGTGCCAAAGCCATCACTCTCCAAAATTAACTTGAGTCAATCTACAATCAATAAGTCTGAGTGACTATAACTCAGCATTAAAAATTCAGGGTGTTTAGCCGAAGGTTCGTAATCAATGGTTCTACAAAAAAGCAGTGAATTAGTCCGCATTAATGCTAGAAGAACGGATGTATTCGATATTTTCAACTTCAAGCATTACCTTGGCCCCAACCCTTATTTAGATGTAGGCGCGCTAGTATTTGATTTTGCTCTAATTGACTCTAGAGAGCCTTTGCCCATTGAAGATTATATTGCCAAGATTGGCGATCGCTATCCAAATCTTCGCGATCAAACCTACGAATCTTATGCCCATTTCTTTGCCCAAGTTGTGTCCGAAACCGGAAAATTGGACATGGATTTACACCTTAACCGCTGGAGTGTGAAGCCATATCCAAATCTCACCCGGATTAGCATCCAATCACTACATGAACGCACAACTAGAGAGGTAATTTACTTTGTTTGGGATTGGTTTGAAGCCATTACCCAAGACGAAGACTTTGCCTTTGATGAGCAGCTGGTGAGGCTGCAAGATAGATTTCGCGCATCTGTCTACGGAGGCCCCACGGTTTACGCTCTATTGCGAACAGCCTACGAGAAAGGTATTCCCGCCTTTTATCTGTGGGAAGAAGGATTGATGCAATACGGTTTAGGAAAAAAACATGTCCGGGGGGTAGCAACAACATTTAACTGCGATAGCCATCTAGATTCGGAGTTTACTACCCGCAAAGATGATTGTAAGGCATTCTTGAAAACCTTGGGTTTCCCTGTGCCTGAAGGTAGTATTGTCTTTTCTGAGAAAGAAGCCTTGGCAGCAGCAAGAGAAATTGGCTACCCAGTGGCAGTTAAGCCAGTGGTAGGTCACAAAGGAATTGGCGTTACGGCTGATGTGCAAGACTCAAAAGAACTGATATCTGCTTATAATCGTTCAGTGGCAGCGATTCCCGAAAATCAGCAAACCCGAATAATTGTTGAGAAAAGCATCTCAGGATCGGATTTTCGTATGTTGTGTGTCAATGGTCGATTCGTCGCCGCTACAGAACGCCGTCCCGCATCAGTTGTGGGTGATGGGTATTTAACACTTGCAGAGTTAATTCGCCAAGAAAACCGCAAACCTGCACGTTTAGATACGCCAACTTCGCCGATGAGTAAAATTCAGATCGATGAAGCGATGGAACTCTATCTAGACGAACAGCGCTTATCATTAGACAGCGTGATTGAGAAAGAACGCACTGTTTACCTACGTAAAGTCGCCAATCTTTCAGCTGGAGGTATGAGCATCGATGCAACCCCGACAGTTCATGATGACAATATTATCTTGGCGCAAGATATTGCCCAACATTTCCAACTGACTTGTCTGGGGATTGATGTTATTACCAAAAGTCTTGCAGAATCTTGGAAATCCAGTAACTTTGCCATCCTAGAAATCAATGCTGCACCAGGCGTTTTAATGCATCTTAAACCTTCTGTTGGTGAAAGTGTTGATGTACCTTCTCATATTTTAGAAACCTTTTTTGAGTCGGGTACAGATGCCAGGATACCAATTATTACCTTTAACAAAATCTCAGTTGAAGAACTGCAAGCAACGATTGACCATATCCTTTTGCAAAATTCCAACTTGACAATAGGTGCTGTTTGTCGTGATGCCGTTTTTGTGAATCGCTCGAAAAAAGTATTAAGCAAAGATTACAACAGTAATGTTCAAACTTTGCTGCGTCATCCCAAACTTGATTTGCTAATTGCCGAGTATCCTGAAGAAATCCTCGAAGAACAGGGCATATTTTACCAAAATAGTAATATCGTAGTTTTGGATAATCCCACCGAAACTGAGATGATTTTGGCGCGAGATGTTTTCGATGGTTCGACTGTGGTGATTAGAAAAGGCAACGATATTTCTATTCGTCGCAAAGGGTTGATTGAAGATTATACTTTGGGTGAAGATGAACCATTTACGCGGGTTTATTTGAAAGAAACTGGAACAATTTTGTAAGTGAAGTAAATAGGCGCTTCGGAATTGGGGAGTAGGGGAGCAGGGGAGCAGGGGAGCAGAGGAGAAGTAGCAGTTAAGTCTTTCTTTCCCTTTTCCCCCTTTGCCCCTCCGCACCTCTGCCTCTTGTGTCTTATGCCCAATTTCCAGTTCAAGCTTCCAAAGCTAGAGAAATTATAGAATGCCTGGAGTCAGCTAAACTAAAGAAGAAATTGCTTAAGAAGTTTTAATAATTCTGCTGTTATGAGTACTGATTCACCTGTTAATTCTCCTGAAAAACCTGAATCTACATTCGGGAAGCGTCTGAGAAACTTCTTAATTGTAATGGTAGCGATCGCACTTAGCGTTTCCCTCGTCTTAGGATTGCGAACTGAAACAACCTCGGCAACTCTAGCTAAGTTAAGCGAGACTTCCACACCGTTAGAAGTAGCCATCAGCAACGGCAAACCATCTCTAGTAGAGTTTTATGCTGATTGGTGTACTGTCTGCCAGAAAATGGCCCCAGATATAACTCAACTAGAAACAGAGTATGCTGACAAGATGAATTTTGTCATGCTGAATGTAGATAATACTAAGTGGCTGCCAGAAATGCTGAGATATCGGGTAGATGGGATTCCCCATTTTGTATTTTTGAGTCAGCAGGGAGAAACCGTAGCCCAAGCCATCGGCGATCAACCCCGGACGATTATGGCAAGTAACTTAGAAGCTTTGGTTACTAGTTCCTCTCTGCCTTATGCTCAAGCTAGCGGCAAAGTTTCCAAGTTTTCAGCCCCAGTAGCACCAACGACGAATCAAGATGACCCCCGCAGTCATGGCAGCCAGGTTGTAAATTAAAATAATTCGTAATTCGTAATTCGTAATTCGTAATTCTTCGGCTACGCCCTTCTCTACGAGAGGCTGCGCCCGAAGCGTAGCTATGCCGCAGGCTTTACGACTACGCTCAGGACAAGCTCAGTACAAGTTCGTAATTCGTAGTTAAAGACTGTTATGTAATGGAATGTTTTATGTAAGAGATTGCCGCTTGAGCCGCTTTTGAGCATACATTAATTCATCAGACCTAGCGATTAGTTGTTCTAGTGACATATTGCTCTCTGGTGAGTAATGCTCTATGCCGATACTCATCGAAAGTTTATAGCTACGGTTTTGCTGTTGATTAAAGTTAGCGATATTTGTTTGTAGACGCGCTTGGATACTATCAGCATCCTTAAAGTAGCTAGAGATGAAAACAATGAACTCATCCCCACCCAAGCGGGCAACAATATCTGAGTTCCGAAAAGTTTGCTTAAGTAATCGACCAGCATCAATAATCAAGGCATCTCCCATGTCATGACCAAGGGTGTCGTTAATCTGTTTTAGCCCATCTAAATCAATGAACATCACCCAGCAAAACACTTTCATGCGGTGAGCAATTTTCAACTGTTGTGCAGCCATTAGGAAGAAAGCACGTCGGTTATGCAAACCTGTTAGTTCATCGGTCAGCAATAACTGTCTTCCTTCTATTTCTGCTTGTTTGCGGTTGCGAACTTCCTGAATGAGTTCTATTTGAGCGATCGCCTGACGACTTAGGCGGCGCAGTGCATCTAACTGCTGGTAAGTTAGGTGATGAGGAATGGTGTCTAGAACACACAACGTGCCAATTGGAAGACCATCGGGCGTAATTAAAGGGACACCAGCATAAAAACGAATTTTGGGATTACCTTTGACTAAGGGATTGTTATTAAAGCGATCGTCTTTAAGGGCGTTGGGAACCACTAATATATCATCTGGTTGCAGAATGGCATGGGAGCAAAAAGACCCATCTCTGGGTGTTTCGCTATTTTTTAGTCCAACCTTAGATTTAAACCATTGGCGATCGCTATCAACTAAGCTAATTAAAGCAATTGGAGTCTTACAAATATAGGCAGCAATAGCAGTTAGGTCATCAAATGCTTGTTCGGGTAGGGTATCTAGAATATTGTATTTCGCCAGCGCTTTGAGCCTTTCTGCTTCATTGTCAGGGAGAGGAATAGCTTGGGTTTTCACAGATGAGTGTCTAAGCCTTAGCCAGGAAAGTTTGGGACGCTGGAAATTTTGGAACAACCGCAGCATTACCTCTCCAGCAACAAGGCTGCGTGACATTAATATCTCTGCAACAAAAATCAACATTCGGTTGAATATACAGAAATATTGTATTATATGATGTGCTTCATGCCTTCGGTTTGCTCTGTTGTTCATCTCACCCTAACTTTCCCTGTGCAAATTCCCTAAGTATCTAGATACTTACAAGGTCTTTTGCCCAAAGGAAGCTTGAAAAATATCAATATTCGCAAAAAATTATCAAAACTTATTATATTGTTAGAGTTTTTCATCATGGATTAATGTTTTTGATACCACTAATTTGTTTATACGTACATAAGTTCCGAGGGTTAGAAACTGGTTCGGGGAACTTCTTCTCACAATTTGCTTGAACGATGTCTACGACGGGCTACGCCTACGCTTAACTTTGAAGCACAGTTTTGCTCATCTCTGCGCGTCTATGCAGAGATGATACAATGTCCGGTTAAAGAGCGATCGTTAAGGCCCCAGAAGGTTAGATGGAAGGGGTTTTGAGACTATTGCATAGATTCAGGAATTATAACTAATATCATGTCCGCTAGATTACTTATTAAACCTGAAGTTATTAAACCTGAAGAACCCCACCCCGCCAAAGCTATGCTTTGTCTCCCTGCCCCTAATCCCCAGAGGGGGCCCCGAGTTCCCCGCTCTTCGGGAGGGGCTGGGGGTGGGGTGCAATGACTGTGGAAATCACAACTAATTATACGGACATGATATAATAGCAGGTTAGATTAAACATTTATAATAATATTCTGTAGGTTGGGTTGAGGAACGAAACCCAACAAGCGTAAGTACTACCAACAAGGAGAGAGGGCTATGAGACTTATTCTATCTGCATCCTAGCCCTTTTTGTCCCCCCGTAAAATCGGGCACTCTCGATCGCCTCGGCATTTCGGCTGGAATCTACTCTAATCAACCTAACAGTGCTGCACCGCGCACCCTCGCAATCTCCACACGCGCGGCTTTGGCTGCCGGACTATCGAGACTGTCCGTAGATGCAATTGCTGCTGCAAGATCGATCGCCGCATCGAGTATGAACCCAGCGCGTTTTGCCGCGTCAGGCCCGGATGAGGACTTGATCTCTCTTAGGTAAGCTCGCCGATTTTTCGGTCGGTTGGAAATCGCAGCCAGTTCGGCTTCTGTCACGATTCCGTTTGCAACATCGTCAGCCAGCAGGACGCGGACAAACTTGCGCTGACGCTGCTCGGAGAACCGCCACGCAAACAAAATCGCAACCGTTCCAATGACTATGCCAATGGGCCCGAAGCCGATAAACCCAATAATGGCATCCCAACAGCCATGAGCCAGACAAGCCAACAGAAAGAAACCTACCAAAACCGCGAGCCGATGGCCGAACGAGCGATTTTTCGCTTCTAGGAAGTAGCCAAACCCCGTACCCGCAACCGCCGTGTAGAGCGAGTGACTCCAGAAACCGGTCGCTATGCGCACAATCAACACCCGCAACGTACCAGCAACCTGCTGTGACCCAAAGCTTGCGTCGGGGGCGCCCACAATGTAAGACACGTCTTCAAAGACCTGAAAGCCGAGACCCACAAACGCACCAAGCAGAAACCCGTCGTAGGCGTTGCGGACATGGTTGCGTGCTAGTAAAGCGAGCATGACAAGCCCGACGAATTTGGAGCTTTCCTCCACGATGGGTGCCGTGAGGGCCGGACTCCAATGGCTATAAAAGTCGAAGCTGGTCAGCTTCGCAAATAGCGATAGGATTGCACCATTGCCAGGGAGCGCCATGACCCACGGCGCTACTAGTCCGCCCCAGAGGAAGCCGAGCAGCGCGAGCTTGGCTGGCTCACGTTCATACCGATCTTTGTGCGTGAGAAACCAGATCCAAGGCAGGCAATAGAGTGCCTGAGACGAGAGGGCGATAAATAGAGCGCTGGGATAGATGGCGCTGTGGAACAAAAGTCCGCAGAAGACGTAGATACCTTTGATTACGAGCAACCAATACAGGTAGCACGCCGGGTTGCGCGGCTGAAAAAATCGGACGGAATTGCTCCAGCCGGAACGATCGATGGCAGCCTTGCGGATTGTGTCCTCACTCTTTGAAGTGCTAATCACGAATCGCCCTCCTTTGGTTTAAATGTGATGCTCTTAATCATGTCAGCGATCGGTTGCTCCAGTTGTGTGGAGGTAGCGGCCGGTCCCTTCACAATCACTTCGACTCCCTGACCCTTGCCATCGACGTATGCGAGCAGTAGACCAGTATAGTCGGGACCATTAATTCTCTTAGCTACTCCGGCAACCTTTTGCAGTGTTGTAACGGGAACTAATTTACCCTCAACAACAAATTCATTTTGCTCTTTCACGATCTGGTTGAGGAGTTCCTCAGCAGTTCCCCTCCAGACGCCGCTCTTGACGCTAAACGTGACGCCATCTTTGAAGACCACTGCGTTTGATGAACTCCCGGCAGGGAATGGAACCTTAGTTATCACCCAGCCTTGGGTTGGCGTAAAACGTACAGGACCGACATTATAAACTGTCCCTGCTAAAACCTCCTTGTTATGAACAGCCTCGTTGATGGCTGGCATGACTCCCGACCATAAAAACACCACAAGATAAACGCTCACCGTCGGCCAAATGAGCCGACGATCGAGTCCAAGCAGTCGATATTCAACCGGTACAGGGGCTTCGTGTCTTAGGGGGGACATACAATTTTCCTTTTTGCGGTGCTAAACAGGCGTGAAACTGATGAGGGTGATTTGTGTCTTGCCATGTCTCAAAAGATGGTCGTTGGTAGCGCCGAACTATTATATTGGGCAGAAAATTTCTGCCTAAGATCCCGCGCATAAATAATAAGTTGTTGGAGGTGTTTAGACTAGACCTCTTGCAAAAGTCCCTAACACCCCACCCCCAACCCCTCCCCGCAAGCGG
>NZ_CAWUDN010000173.1:0-10107 GCF_963920915.1 Nostoc sp. PCC 9305 | reverse complement strand
AGCTTTGGCGGGGTGGGGTTCTTTCTTATTTTTGATTTATGCAAGAGGTCTATTATTAGTCGATGCAATGCCATTGTTAATCGATGCAATGCCAGAGATTTATGAAATACTGTATTTAGCGTACTCCACTCCGCACGATCGCTAATTAACGTATTTCTTTATGCCATCATGCAATGCTTACTTGACCCTGTTCGTCGCGTTTGGGCAGTTCTCTTTTTTACAACACTAACTTTATGCTTGTGGTTAGGACATCCTTCCCTAACAATTGGGCATAAGGGAATTGCAGAGATTGCAACAGCTAAATCGTCGGCTTTAACACAGTTAGTGCAACAAGGACTTAAGCTATATCAAGCTGGCGATATTCAAGGAGCAATTCTGTCTTGGCAAAAAGCTCTCTCCTCTGCTCCACAGGGTAAGAGTAATTATGCTGAGGAAATAAGTATACGGACATACCTTGCCAGAGCATATCAACAAGTAGGTCAAATCTCTGAAGCGATCGCTCAATTAAAGCAAGTTATTGACTACTATCGTCAGAAAAACGAGCCGCTCGAGGTAGGACGGATGCTGACAGAACAGGCTCAACTCTACAGTAGCTTGGGACAGCAACAGCGTGCAGTTACCATTTTATGCGGTCAAAAGCAAAGCAATTCAGCTTGTAGTCAAGATAGTGCAGTAGAAATTGCCCGCAATCACTCAGATGAACTAGGCAAAGTAGCTGCTTGGGGTAGTTTGGGAAATGCTCATCGTCTCCAAGGCAAGTACGAGCAAGCTATTCAAGATTTTGAACGAAGTAATGAAATCGCCAAGCGCATAAATAATCAAACTTATGTAGCGTCTACCTTAAATGGTTTAGCAAATACCTACGCTAGTTTGGCTAAGGGCAATGAGCGTCGTGCCGAATTTGCCCGTGAGGTAGCCGATAAGGAAGCTGCCCAAAAATTCCAGCAAGACACTATTGGCGATGATAAGCAAGCTGTACAGTATTTTGAACAAAGCCTGAATTTAGCTCGTAGCCAGAACGACAGAGTGAATGAACTGCGATCGCTACTAGGTCTAGTTAGACTTTATCACCGCCAACATCTTCAAGATAAAGCCATAGTTAACAATACACTACAGCAAGCACTGGTCGTATTGGAACAATTACCCGACTCCCGCGATCGAGCATACACGGCGATTCAACTTGCTAATCTTTTACAACTCGTTAACCAAAACAGCGAGTCAGTCAGTACCGATCCAGCAACTCAATGCTTGAAGTCCGAATCTTTGCCTAAGTCTGTTGAACTACTCAACAAAGCTGTGGCAATCACTCAAAAAATTCAGGATCGAGAGGCAGAATCCTTTGCTAAAGGTCGATTAGGACACATTTATGAATGTCGCCAAGACTATCAACAAGCTATAAATTTAACTCAACAAGCCCTGATTGGCACTGTCGCTGATGAGAACCTTTACTTGTGGGCATGGCAACTGGGACGCTTATCTAGAGCCACAGGTCGAGTCAAAGAAGCAATTAATTTTTATGAAAAATCTATTGACAGCCTCAAAAGTATCCGTAGTGATTTAATACTGCAACAGCGAGATTTACAGTTTGACTTTCGAGATAACGTTGAACCAGTTTACCGCGAATTGCTAGAGTTACGTCTAGAGCAAACCAATCATCTTGTCCAAGCATCAGATATTCAACAGAATTTGGAGTCGATACTTCCAATAGTAGATGAGTTGAGATTAGCAGAACTACAAAACTATTTAGGGAATAATTGTGATTTAGCACTTATTCAGAAACCAGTGGCACTCGTCGGGAAAAACACTGCCGTCTTGAGTTCGATTCTTTTAAAAGAAAGCCTTGCAATCATTCTCACCTTAGCTGATGATGAGCAAAAAATTCAGTCAAAAGTTTCTTGGATACCTGTTAAAAGTCAAGACGTTAGAGAGATTATTAACGATCTACGAATCAAACTAGAAAAACTTTCAGACTTGGAAAACACTTATCAAGCCAGATCGCAACAAGTATATGACTGGTTTATTCGTCCTTTTCTTAGCGATTTAGAAAAAAATAAAATTGAAACTTTAGTGTTTATTCAAGACGGAATTCTTCGGAGTATCCCGATAGCTACACTGTTTGATGGTAAACAATTCTTGATTGAAAAGTATGCGATCGCCTTTGCTCCAGCATTGACTCTGACAAATCCTCAAGAATCAAACCCGAAAAATTTAAAGGTATTAGCTTTTGGCTTGACACAACCAGCTACCGTCAAAACAGATGCAGGTTACAAATTTTTTGAGCCGCTTACACAAGTAGAATCTGAACTGAAAACGATTACAGCGAGTTTACCAAAAAGCAAGGGACTACTGAATCAAGACTTTACACTTGAGCGCTTGCAAAAAGAGTTAAAAGAAAATACTTATCCAATCATTCACTTGGCAACTCATGGCAAGTTTGGTATTGACGATCGAGAAACGTTTTTAGTAACTGGGAAAAAAGTTGCAGTAAATAATCAAAAATCACTTACAACCGCAACTTACAATGAAAAACTGACATTAAATGATCTTTATGAACTTATTAACAATACTCGCGCTCAAAATCAACCGATTGAGTTATTAACTTTGACAGCCTGTGAAACAGCAGTAGGTAGCGATCGCCAAACTTTAGGACTAGCGGGTATTGCAATACAAGCCGGATCTAAAAGCGCCATAGCAACTCTTTGGAAAGTTGATGATGCAGCAACAGCACAATTGATAGCGAAATTTTATCAAAACTGGCATAGCGGAATGAGTAAAGCCAAAGCCTTACAGGCGTCTCAAACAGCTTGGTTGCAAACGCATCAGCAGCAACTTGAAAGTCACCCCGGATATTGGGCACCATTCATTCTCATTGGTAACTGGCTTTGATCTCTAAGTTTAATCAAACTTAAGTGCATCATCACATCGAATTGATATCAGCAAGACCTTTACAAAAACTAATTTGTCCTAGCGCTGCAATTGATGTATCTTACTATTTATTAGTGCTAGTTTAGTTTTTTCTCTTAATTCTGGTTTTGTTCCAGTTGCTACCTGTTCTAGAAGAGACTTTTTTAATTCTCTAATAGTCGGCTCATCCTTGGAAATTAAAGCAATTTTTAAAGTATCGTACCACAAATCAGCTTGGTTATACAGATTTGCTTTGATTAAAACATCATTGTTTTGGGATATCTGCTTTTTCAAATGCGGTGGAGTTGAAACTACTTTCATCGCCGCGATCGCAAATGGATTACCAGAAGGACGATTAGCATCGCAAACCAATTCGACTTGCCAAAGGTATCTCCGACCAACTGACAATTCTAAACTAGGCATAGATAAAACCATAATTCCTGGAGAACTTTTAAAAGTTTCATCTTTAATCTCTTTGACCAACCTAGATTGTTTGTTAGTTTTGTCATACTCATAAAGGCGGAACTCCATTTGCACAGAACTAGTATTTTTTACATACCAAGCGAATGTAGGATTATTGACCAAACTTTGACCGTAACTTTGATTAGGCGCAAGCAAGATAATATCTGGAATACTACTTAACGATGCTTCTGTTTGAGTCTCGCATCCCCTAGAACCGCCTGAAGTTCCTCTAGTCTGCGGTGGAGGATCGTCAGAATCATTGTTTTTCTTGTCAGCTAAGACTGCTGTAGACATCAATAACAATAAGCTCAAGGTCATGCAACTGATAAGGGTATTCCTCAAACTTTTGTGTAAAAGGCATAGTATTTGAGCCATGTTCTTACTCTGCAAAGTTTTTAGTACACATATATTAGTACTACATATCATTTAACCTAAATTATGCCGATTGCTTGTGAAGTATTATATTATTTAAGGATAGTAAATTCACTATTAAAAATTAAAGTAATATCATCTTTGTATTCTTTAGATTTGAGAAACTATAGAAAATTCAAAACTTCTATCCGAATCTCTTCTAGCGCTTTTTATATTTATTCAATAGCAAAATCAGCCTGACCCATTCTTTCTCCTGTTGAGTGCGCTCTTGAATTGGAGATTCCTCCTCAAAATATTGGTATTCATAAACCTTTTTTGCATGGAGATTTAACGCCCCAGTTAATTCTCCCAATTTTTCATATTGCTCTAGAGTAAGTTGGTGGACATTCTTCACTCACCACCCTAGGCGCTACCGGATTCTTCGCTGGATAAAAAACTAGTAGTCTGCCAACCCAAAAATGCTGCGTGATGGCTGGGGAAAGGGGAAGGGGTAAGGGGTAAGGGATTTGAAACCTTTCCCCCTTCCCCTTTACCCTTTACCCCGCCAAGTTCACTTGGCGAACTACTAGGGGAATTGATCTACCACCACTGATATGAATTTCTTCTTGTCCGCTTTGCTTGAGTTCCCGCGATACAAAACTCATCAAGTCGTTGACATTGACTTCCCCTGTAGTAACATCAGCTTTATCTTGAGATAATCCTTTGATGACTGCTTTGGTGAAAATCCCACCTTCACCATCTTCTCTAGCTCTTTCAAAGGCACGCGAGGCTGTAATTAAGCAGTAGTCTTGTTTGCTGTTGAAGACGGGAAAGCTCGATCTGATGAAGCTTCTTTCTAGTAATGAGCCAGCGTAACAGCAATCTAACAGTACCACTAGGCTGCTGAGTTGAGATTTCGCAATTAAGGTGTTGAAGTCATCAAAGGCGATCGCATTTTGTCCGTCTTTATTACAATCTGAAGTTGCTAAATACCCTTTCGGTTCACCTGTGAGACTGGGTGCTTCAAATCCATGTCCCGCAAAATAAATCAGCGCCTCGCTACCTTTTTATTATGAAGGCAAGGCAATTGCCGTGCCCCTATGCCAGATATTTGTGGAGGCTTTATTTTTTAGGTTTATAAAGAGAGCATCTTAGAGAAAAGATTTGCCTTTTTTTCACCATTATTCACGCTTGGATCTTAGTTGTTGGTGTTCCGATCTCAAAATTCCGAGTTCTGAAGGTGAGCGATCGCCTTTTTTTCACCATCATTCACCTTTGGATCTTAGATGTTGCTGTTGTAAGCATGAAGTTCCATGTTCTGAGGTTGAAACTTCGAGTTCAGAACTCGGAACGCCGAGCAATTTACTCCAACATCCGAGTTCTTAGCCTCAACATTGCACCTTAGAAGTGCTATCGCCGAGCTATTTTCTACAACACTGCGGCTTGAGGCTTGGATTTCCGAGATTTACGGGCGAATCTTTGCCCCATTTCCTCAACTACTCCATCTAAACCAGCGCCTTGTCCGCTAGCTTTGGCATAGTTATACACCTGCAACGCAGCTGCATAAGCTTCACTTCCCACTGCTATAGATGTATCATCTAGCAACTCTTGTAATTGCGACAAAGACAGCAGTACTGGATACAAAGCTTCAAATAATTGTACGTCTTTCCGCATCTCATTAAGGTCAAACGATCGCGGCAAAAACTCTGGGTTCTGTGTCGCCACTTCCAATGCTTTGCTGACAAAGGCGCGGCTTTTATCTCCCATCTTGGGTAAAGCTTTCCGCTCCTCGTTACTTAAATCAATCAAAAATGGTAGCTTCTCTTTAATTGTAGCGATCGCTTGCAACACAGCATCTCTATCTGATTGCGCTAGGGTTGCACTAATTGAGGTTGTGGACATAGAAATTAGTCTCCAGTATGTTGCTTAATTTTAGAGTGCCCACATATACCAGTTTAATTTCAATAACACTAATAAAAATTCCAAGGTCAAAAGGTGAGCTTTGTCAAAGTGCAGGTTATGCCTAAGCCTTTAGCTCACCATAATTTATACCAATTTGAAAAAGGAATGCGACAAATAGACCACTTGTAGAGACGCGATTCATCGCGTCTTTACCCAAAGATGTGTTGCTACTGCCTTTATAGCCGTTTGCAATTAAGTCGAGTGCAGACCTTCTTAGAGGCACAGCAATGCCGTGTTTTTATCCGCTGACTTTACTCCAAACATATTTTTGGCAGGTTTCGCAGGCGGCTTTTGCTTCCTCTGTTTGCGGATTGGTGAAGACGGGATGGTAACGTAACCTGTCACAACAGACTTGCAACCATGCACGCCAGTCACCGCGCCACAACCGTACAGTACCATCTTCACCGCCACTAACAATCGTCTGCCCATCAGTGCTAATGGCGACAGAATAAACCCAACCCTCATGACCGCGTAAAGGTTCAGCCAAGGGAAGACCTTGCAGGTTCCACAACCGCACAGTACCGTCATCACCGCCACTAACAATCGTTTGCCCATCAGCGCTAATGGCCACAGAATAGACCCAACCTTTATGACCGCGCAAAGGTTCAGCTAAGGGAAGACCTTGCAGATTCCATAACCGCACAGCGCCATCAGTACCACCACTCACAATCGTCTGCCCATCAGCGCTAATGGCCACAGAATTGACAAAACCCTGATGACCGCGCAAAGGTTCAGCTAAGGCAAGACCTTGGCGATTCCACAACCGCACAGTGCCGTCATCACCGCCACTGACAATCGTCTGCCCATCGGCACTAATGGCGACAGAATTGACATAACCCTCATGACCATACAAAGGTTCAGCTAAGGCAAGACCTTGCAGGCTCCACAAACGCACCGTACCATCACTACCACCGCTGACAATCGTCTGACCATTAGTGCTGATAGCGATAGAATAAACCCAACCCTCATGACCGCGCAAAGGTTCAGTTAAGGGAAGACCTTGGTGATTCCACAACCGCACCATGCCATCAGTACCGCCACTGACAATCGTCTGACCATCGGTGCTAATGGCGACAGAATAGACCCAACCCTTATGACCGCGCAAAGGTTTCGCTGAGGGAAGACCTTGGTAGTTCCAAAACTGCACTGTGCCATCAGTACTACCACTAACAATTGTCTGATCGTGAGTACTGATAGCAACAGACCTAACATTGCCTTCATGACCGCGCAAAGGTTCAGCTAAGGCAAGACCTTGGCGATTCCACAACCGCACAGTGCCGTCATCACCGCCACTGACAATCGTCTGCCCATCGGCACTAATGGCGACAGAATTGACATAACCCTCATGACCATACAAAGGTTCAGCTAAGGCAAGACCTTGCAGGCTCCACAAACGCACCGTACCATCACTACCACCGCTGACAATCGTCTGACCATTAGTGCTGATAGCGATAGAATAAACCCAACCCTCATGACCGCGCAAAGGTTCAGTTAAGGGAAGACCTTGGTGATTCCACAACCGCACCATGCCATCAGTACCGCCACTGACAATCGTCTGACCATCGGTGCTAATGGCGACAGAATAGACCCAACCCTTATGACCGCGCAAAGGTTTCGCTGAGGGAAGACCTTGGTAGTTCCAAAACTGCACTGTGCCATCAGTACTACCACTAACAATTGTCTGATCGTGAGTACTGATAGCAACAGACCTAACATTGCCTTCATGACCGCGCAAAGGTTCAGCTAAGGCAAGACCTTGGCGATTCCACAACCGCACAGTGCCGCCATCACTGCCACTGACAATCGTCTGCCCATCGGCACTGATGGCGACAGAATTGACCCAACCCTGATGACCACGCAAAGGTTCAGCTAAGGAAATACCTTGGCGATTCCAAAGCCGCACCGTACCATCAGCACCGCCACTGACAATGTTTTGTCCATTGGCGCTGATGGCTACAGACCTCACATTACTCTCATGACCATACAAAGGTTCAGCCAAGAAAAGACCTTGGGAATTCCACAACCGCACCATACCGTCAGCACCACCACTGACAATCGTCTGCCCATCGGCACTGATGGCGACACAAGAGACATCATTTTTATCCCCACGCAATGGTTTAGCTAAGGGAAGACCTTGGTAATTCCACAACCGCACAGTGCCGTCAGCACCGCCACTGACAATCGTCTGCCCATCAGCGCTGATGGCGACAGAAGAGACATTACCCTTATGACCGCGCAAAGGTTCAGCTAAGGAAAGACCTTGGTAATTCCACAACCGCACAGTACCGTCAGCACTGCCACTGACAATCGTCTGCCCATCAGCGCTAATAGCGACAGAATTGACATTACCCTGATGATCGCGCAAAGGTTCAGCCAAGGAAAGACCTTGCAGGTTCCACAACCGCACAGTACCGTCAGCACCGCCACTGACAATCATCTGCCCATCGGCGCTGATAGCGACAGAAGAGACATTCCCCTGATGACCGCGCAAAGGTTCAGCTAAGGGAAGACCTTGGTAATTCCACAACCGCACAGTGCCGTCAGTACCACTACTAACAATTGTTTGCCCATCAGCACTGATAGCGACGGAAGAGACATTACCTTCATGACCACAGAAGGGAATCGAGACTCTTGCTTTATTCACCACCCGATTCAAACTGTTCTGAACTGATGCAAGAATCTGCTGGGGTAGTTTCTCTTGATTCTCCCCCATAGCTTGAATTGCCAAAACTAGACTATCTAGGGGTTGTAAGGGCAATAAATCGTCTACCCTAGCCGCTTTCTCTCGTAACTGGGATTCAGTAAGCGCCCTTTCCATCTCGGCAATCCGGTCTTTATCGTCGGCATCGCTGCGCTGGTAAAAATCCTCATCTTGTTGGGGTGATTGCAAATCAGGCTGCAATTGTTGCCAGCTATCCCTCACTTGGGACAGCAATCCCTTTTGGATTAAATATTTGTCATCCGGCCTTTCGTTCAACCATTCCCGTCGGGTATTTTCTAATGTCTCGCTCAACGGTCGCAAGTCTCGGTCTTGTTGTCGCCACTGGGCAAACTGCTGCCAACTTTCAATTAAAGCTTCATGGGCTAAATTAATCCAGACTTCTCCTTTTTCATCTTTCTCAGAAACTAATAAGCGTCCCTTAACCAATCCTGCTTCACCATCTAGTAACTCACTAAGTTGTTGCCGTTGATTGGCATCATCACCTGCAATATTTAATAATGTGGCTTTTGGTTGGCGCTGTTGGGTATCCTTTTCTCCCTCTCCTATTCGCACTAACCGCAGAAAAATCTGCTTAATCCATTCCTTTTCTTGCTGACTGCGTTCTTGAGTTGGGTATTCTTTCTCATAATCTTGGTAGTGATAAACATTTTCTGCATGGAGATTTAACACCGCAGTTAATCCTCCCAAGTTTTCATACTCTTCTTGGGTAAGTTGATATTTCTTTTGCTCGCGTTTCTCCCAGAGTTTAGTTAAGGCAAACTCTAACAATGGTAAATTCCCTGGTTCTTGTTGAAGATTTTGGAGAATTTTTAATGCTCCTGCTTCTTCAACACTATGAACCTGAAGCTGGGCAGGTTTGGCGATTGTCTCCTTGAAATCAACTCCAGTTAAAGGTGGTATAACAACTGCCTGGGTTTGAATCAGGTGAGCCAGAGAAGGATTATCTAAACAGGATTCCAGAAAATCGCCTCGCATGGTAATTACAACTGCTAACCGCGAATCATGAATCTCTACTACCCCAGTCAGTAGTTCAATAAATTTCTGCCGTTCTTCCTTATCTATACAAACTGTAGATACTTCCCCAAACTCATCTACCACCAATAAAAATTTTTCTGTGCTAGCCACAGCCTCTACATCATTAATAGGTTTAGTCAGGCTGCCGAAACTGTTGTCATCCTGAGCAATTTCAACGACAAGGGCGTATTGTGTCATCTTGTTTTGTTAAAACTATTGAGAAAATTACCTCTGTGCCTTAAAATACCCAAATTGACTAGTGATTTACCCACTAGAGTTAAAAACTCTAGATTTAAAGTTCAATTAGCAGTTGAGCAATACGCGGTAGAAGCACAATATGAAAGTCTTCGTGACTGGGATAAGCTCTATACCTTGTAGTCCGGTGGTAATTACGGGAGCGATGTCTAAGAGCGGGCTACGAACAGTTGAAAATTTCAGCTTAAGTTGACACCAATGGGCATTACCGTGCTACTACTGGCGTGGCAAGACTAAAATGTTGCAATAAATTTTCTTGTGGAGCGGGCATCTTGCCCGCCAATTAGGACGGGCTAGAAGCCCATCCCACAAGAGTTTGCTAATGCACTATTTTAGCTATGCCACGCCACTACCTTGAGAAAAATCTCACATCGCGCTAGTCTTGGTAGAGTCGATGCCCGGTATTATCCGGGGCACCTCTCTGTTAAATCTGGGCG
>NZ_CAWUDN010000172.1:0-10519 GCF_963920915.1 Nostoc sp. PCC 9305 | reverse complement strand
TTCATTCAACAATCACTAATAATTGTTGCTTACCGCAACTTATTGAGCGGATACTAATTACAGATGCCTTAGAGGAAATTTATATGTTTGGACTGGGATGGCCAGAAATAGCTGTAATTACCATAGTCGCCGTTCTAATTTTTGGGCCAAAAAAAATTCCCGAACTGGGAACCGCACTAGGCAAAACCTTACGAGGTTTTAAGGAGGAGATGAAAACTCCCAGTGAGGAAACCAATCAGGAAGAAGAAAAACAATAATAAAAGTAGTCAGAATACAAGAGTCAGCGCACTGACTCCTCCTGACTACAGCAAGGTATTAACAACAGAAGAAGGTGCGATCCCATTTTGGGAATCGATGATAGTTGTGCCGGGATTTGGTTGGTGTGTCTCTTCCTTGGCTAAACCACGCAGCTTAATTAACTTAATTGCGCGAGTAACGCTTTCTGGCAAAATTACCACCAGGCTGTTATCAGGAGCCATGTCTAAGCCTTTATTGATCGCTTGGGTTTCATCCAGAATTGATTCATAGCGGCTATCAGGTTTAACTTCCGTGATGCCTTGAATAATCAACTGGGCGGCTGATCCCCGTAGTCGTCCCCGTGTATCATCGTCTTCTTTGATGATGATGTAATCAAAAATTTGTGCTGCTAATTTACCCAAAGTAACAAAATCTTCGTCGCGGCGATCGCCTGGCCCGCCAATTACACCAATCCGTTGTCCTGTAGTCCAGTTCCGCACAAAGGAACCTACCGCTTCGTAACTGGCTGCGTTGTGGGCATAGTCCACCAAAGCGTGGTAGTTGCCTAAATTAAATAGATTCATTCGTCCCGGTGTTTGGCTAACTGAAGCCCGGAAGGTCTTCAAACCAGCACGAATCTGCTCAATTGTGACGTTTTGCACAAACGCTGCCAAACTTGCCGCTAAAGCGTTGGCAATCATAAACGGCGCACGTCCGCCCATTGTTAAAGGTATATTTTCGGCTCTTTCTATGCGGTGTGTCCAATCACCTTTAACAATTGACAAATAGCCATTTTCATATACTGCCGCTACTCCACCCTTTTGGATGTGCTTCCGCACTAATTCCGAATCGGGGTTCATGGTGAAGTAAGCAATATTAGCCTTAGTTTTTTCTGACATAGCAGCGACGCGGCGATCGTCGGCGTTAAGTACCGCATAGCCATCAGGGAATACAGCTTCGGCTACTACACTTTTGAGGTTAGCTAACTGCTCAATGGTATCTATATCGCCGATTCCTAAGTGGTCGGATGCTACATTCAATACCACCCCTACATTTGCGGCTTCAAAGCCCAATCCAGAGCGGAGAATGCCACCCCGAGCCGTTTCCAGGACTGCTACTTCTACTGTGGGATCTTGGAGGATGACGTGGGCACTTTGGGGGCCTGTATTATCGCCAGATTCTACTAAGTAATCACCGATATATGTTCCATCAGTGGTAGTATAACCTACTACTTTTCCCGTCTGTTTATAAATATGTGCTAGTAGTCGAGTAGTGGTGGTTTTGCCATTAGTACCCGTGATGCTGAGGATGGGAATTTGGCTAGATTGCTCGTTAGGAAACAGCATATCCATCACTGCACCAGCGACGTTGCGGGGAATACCCACGCTTGGGGCAACGTGCATCCGAAAACCAGGAGCGGCGTTAACTTCAACAATCACGCCATCCACTTCCCGCAGAGGACGGCTAATATCTGTGGTGACGATATCAAGTCCAGCGATATCTAAACCGATAATCTTAACTACTCGTTGTGCCAACCAAAGATTTTCTGGGTGAATTTCATCGGTACGGTCGACAGCACTACCACCTGTACTCAAGTTAGCTGTTGCTCTGAGATAAGAAATAGTACCCTTGGGTGGCACGCTATTTAGGGTGTAACCTTGCCTTTCTAGCAACTGGTAGCTGGTGCGGTCTAGTTCAATCTTGGTCAGGACGTTATCATGTCCTTCACCGCGATTCGGGTCAAGGTTTGTTTCCTCAATCAGTTCGGCAATGGTGGATCTGCCGTTGCCAATGACATGAGCCGGGACGCGTTCGGCTACTGCTACTACTTTGCCATTTACCACTAGTACCCTGTGGTCGCGTCCAACGTAATATCTCTCGACAATAATTGACCGGGAAACTTGTCTGGCAGCTTCATATCCGGCTTCAGCTTCTTCCCAAGTTCTAATATCAATGGTGATCCCACGTCCATGATTGCCATCTAGTGGCTTGATGACAATGGGATAGCCCCCAACGAATTCAATAGCTTGCTCTAAGTCGTCTAAAAAGTTGATTACTGTACCTCTGGGTACTGGCGCACCAGCAGCAGCGAGGATACGTTTAGTGGCTTCTTTATCGCAAGCTAGTTCTACACCCAGAATGCTGGTGTTATCAGTCATTGTGGCCTGCATCCGCTTCTGGTTGACGCCGTAGCCTAGCTGAATCAAAAAGCGGGCTTCCAGCGACATCCAGGGAATGCCCCTTTTTTCTGCTTCTTTGACGATCGCTTCGGTGGAAGGGCCTAAGGAAGCATCACGGGTGAAGTCTTTCAGGTCTTGGATATCTTGCTCTAATTCTGCCTTGGGATAACGGCCTCGATCGACGATACTCTGGCACAGCCGTACTGCGGCTCGTCCAGCGTAGCGCCCCGCTTCCTCATTCAGGTACTCGATTACTACTTGGTAAATTCCGGGTGTGGCAGTTTCGCGGGTGCGACCAAAGCCGACATGCATACCAGCTAATTCTTGGAGTTCTAAGGCTACGTGTTCCACTATGTGGCCAATCATAGTGCCTTCTTTGACTCGCATTAGAAAACCACCACGACAGCCAGGCGAACAATAGTGGCCCTCCAGACTTGGCAGCGCCTCAACTAATCCTTCATAAAAGCCAGGGATTTCATTCGAGGGCGTCTCGCCAAGGGTTTCTAAATCGAGGCGCATGACGATCAGTTTGTGGCGTCGAATGCTCCAATAGTTTGGGCCGCGTAAGGTCTGGATCTTGAGGATTCTCATGGGAATAGGTAGATGGAGATTCGGAACCAAAATTCTAGTTTCTTACTGGAATTGACCGCTAAACTGTTCGTTAGAAACAGTTTTTTCTTTTTACATGGTATTCTTATCATTTTTCTACGGTAAGAAATAATAAATGTGCGGTCAACTCAGTGTAACCTCAGATACTCTATCCCGTCAGCTGGAGATTCGGTGTACAGCAGGCAATACAGTCCGCTGGTACAAGTGGAAGCGATCGCCGTAGCTGAGGATATGGAGACGTAAATTATGTACGGTTAACGGTTCATTAGCACCGACATGAGGTTCGTTGGTATGGGTCAGCTCGGTGGGATCGACAATGGTGACACTGCCTTTGCCCATAACTTGTAGCCAACCATCACGTTCAAACACAGCACAAGTATCTTCGTCAATGCCAATACCTAAGCGATCGGGATGAGCTGAGATCGCACTAATCAGTCGCCCCATCCGATTACGGTTGTGAAAATGTTGGTCAACGATTACTTCCGGAATAAATCCCAAACCCGTTGCCATATCCACTAGGGAACGATTGGGCGTCTCTCCACTACCGCCGCCAGCAATCATGTGATGCCCCATCACCGCCGCTCCTGCACTGGTGCCTGCTAACGTAAGTTGCCCCGCCCTCACCCGCTGACGAATAATTTCCATTGCTGGCGTATCTGCCAATACACCACAAAGACGCAGCTGGTCTCCTCCTGTCAAAAATACCCCGCTACAGGCTTCTAAGGATGCTTTGATCTGGGAGGCTTCACACTGTTCTCGTTCGCGGATGTCTAAAATCTCTACCTTCTGGGCACCCATTTCTTCAAAAATGCGAATATACCGACCACCAATGATGGCAGGTTCGCGAGAGGCAGATGGAATAATTGTAATATAAGCCTTACTAGCACCGGCACGTCCAAAAAAAGTTCGTAGGATTTCGCGCCCATGAACTTTATCTTCTGCACCTCCGATAACCAGAACGGCGGTTTTAGTTGCTTGGGGTGTCCTCATTTCTAGCGATTTAGCTTGTAATTGCGGCATTTTGGTTCTCCTGTCAACAACTTCAGGTGAATTTAACAAGGTTCAGTTGCCTGATGATTTTTGCGCTTTGCTTCTTCGAGAGGACACTTTTTGGAAGTTTGGAACTGGGGAAAGCCACTCTCCAAATTCTCGCTTAACGCTCGCGTTGCCTCAGTCTAAACGTGTTTGTTCACATTCCTCAAAGCCAGCGCCTTGTTTTTCACCTGTCCACTTGTAGCAGGGCAAAATAGTCTTTAAGTGGCTATATTCCCCCTTTAGTGTTGGGGAAGAGCAGTTAAGACTACGCTTTTTTCTGAGGCTGGCTCGATGCATCCTGGAAGTTGTTAACTTGATATGATTATTAATTTAAATGTAGTTGTGACAACATTTAAACATAAATTAAGTAATTAGAAAAACTTTTGATCCCATCTAAAATCCAGGAGGTCTGGTAGTTTTAGATACTATTGATAAAGTTTAACTGGAGTTTAACCCGACCTTGGCTTGCTGGTGTTTGCTAGACATTCAAATTTAAGATTAGTGTCCTCGAATACGAATAACTGTGCGCTTTGATATAGTTACGCTTTTTCCTGACTGTTTTAACTCTGTTCTCAATTCTGGGCTGCTAGGTAAAGCCTTAGCCAAACAGATTGCTGAAGTGCATCTGATTAATCCACGGGACTTTACCACTGACAAACACCGAAAAGTAGATGATGAACCCTACGGCGGTGGTGTTGGGATGCTAATGAAGCCAGAACCTATTTTTACCGCTGTGGAGTCGCTGCCGATGCTACCCCGAAGAGAAGTAATTTTGATGAGTCCACAGGGTCAAACAATTAATCAACCTCTTTTGAAAGAATTGGTGACAAATTATGACCAGTTAGTAGTTATTTGTGGGCATTACGAAGGAGTTGATGAGAGGGTGCTACATTTGGTAACTCGTGAAGTATCTTTGGGCGATTTTATTCTGACTGGTGGGGAAATTCCAGCAATGGCTTTGATTAATGGCGTCGTGCGGCTACTCCCAGGAACCGTTGCCAAAACTGAATCCCTCATAGCAGAAAGTTTTGAGGAAGGGTTATTGGACTATCCCCAATATACTCGCCCTGCGAATTTTCGCGGCTTGAAAGTGCCTGATGTCTTGCTCAGTGGGAATCATGCAGCGATCGCAAAGTGGCGTTACGAACAACAAATTCAAAAAACCCGCGATCGCCGCCCCGATCTCTTGGAGAAATTGCAGCAGGGGGAGCAGGGGAAGCAGGGGGAGCAGGGGAGCAGGGGAGCAGGGAGAGAATAATAATTTCTAACTCTTGACCAATGACTAATAACTAATGACAAATGACTAAAATTCGTATTGGTAACGGCTACGATATTCACCAACTGGTGAGCGATCGCGCTTTGATTTTAGGTGGAATTAAAATTCCCCATGAATTCGGTTTATTGGGGCACAGTGACGCTGATGTGCTGACCCATGCGATTATGGATGCCATGCTTGGGGCATTATCCTTGGGGGATATTGGTCATTATTTTCCGCCTAGCGATCCCAAATGGGCAGGAGCAGATAGTCTAATACTATTAACTCAAGTAAATCAACTGATTCGCGATCGAGGTTGGCAGGTGGGAAATATTGACTCGGTGGTAGTAGCAGAACGTCCAAAATTAAAACCACATATTCACAACATGCGCGACAAACTAGCGGCTGTTTTAGAATTAGAACCAAATCAAATTGGCATCAAAGCTACCACTAACGAAAAATTAGGCCCCGTTGGGCGTGAAGAAGGCATATGTGCTTATGCTGTTGTCTTATTAGTTGTTTCAGAGTAACTTTTGTTTTAGCCTCTAATCGAGATATTGAAGACTGATTAGGATGTAAATAAATTTGGAATTATGAAATTTTTTAGACAAATTTTTCTGGCAATTAAATATTTTTGGTTGCCAATAATTTTGACTTCAGCAACAGCACTTACACTTACCGCCTGCAACCCTGCTAACTTTAAAAGTGCAGCTGCTCAAATACCGCAATTGGTAAGTGCCATTCTCAGCGATCCCAAAACCTTCAACTACCCTTTGAGTCAGGAATCTCCGAATGTTTTTCCTCTGATTTATGAAGGGTTAACTTCTGAAAACCCCATAACTGGCAAAATTGAGCCTTCTTTAGCAGAATCTTGGGAAATTTCTGATGACAAATTGCGATTTGTTTTTACCTTGCGTAAGGAATTGAAATGGTCTGATGGAGAACCTTTAACAGCAGATGATGTAATATTTACCTTCAACCAAATTTACCTAAACGAAGCGATTCCCGCAGATGCTAGAGATGTGTTACGGATTGGTGAAAGTCGGGCTTTGCCAAAGGTACGAAAAATCGATGCTCAACGGATTGAATTCACAACTCCAGAACCATTTGCACCATTTTTGGGAACTCTAGGACTGCCAATTTTACCTGCTCACACCTTAGAACCATTTATCAAGACAAAAGACCAAGAGGGTAAACCCATATTTTTGTCAAAGTGGGGTGTTGATACTCCTCCAGATCAAATTATCGTTAACGGCCCTTACAAGCTAGAGCGCTACGACACCAGTCAGCGTGTAGTCTTCAGGCGTAACCCCTATTATTGGCGCAAAGGGCCAAAAGGAGAATCCCAGCCTTATATTGAACGGATTATCTGGGAAATTGTGGAATCGACAGATACATCCTTGCTGCAATTTCGTTCTGGTGGATTAGATACTGTGGGAGTCTCACCAGATTATTTTTCTTTGCTAAAGGTGCAAGAAGATCGGGGAAATTTCAAAATTTTCAATGGTGGCCCTGCAACTGGTACAACGTTTATTTTGTTCAATTTGAATAAAGGTAAAAGGGATGGAAAACCATTGGTTGATCCAGTCAAGTCGCGTTGGTTTAATACTGTAGAATTTCGGCAGGCAGTAGCCTATGCAATTGACCGACAAACAATGATTAACAACACTTTTCGTGGCTTGGGTAAACCACAAAATTCTCCAATTTCTGTGCAAAGCCCTTATTATTTGTCGCCAGAAGAAGGTCTAAAAGTTTATAACTACAATATAGAAAAGGCGAAGGAACTGCTACTAAAAGCAGGATTCAAATATAACAACAACCAACTAATTGACGATCGAGGAAACCGCGTCCGCTTCTCATTACTCACCAATGCTGGTAACAAAATCCGCGAAGCAATTGGCTCGCAAATTAAACAAGACCTGAGTAAAATTGGTATTCAAGTCGATTTCACTCCTCTAGCGTGGAATACTTACACAGATAAGCTGTCAAATTCATTAGACTGGGAAGTTTCTATGCTGGGTCTGACTGGTGGTTTAGAACCAAATGATGGGGCTAATGTCTGGTCTCCCGAAGGTGGATTACACATGTTTAATCAGAAACCTCAAGCTGGACAAAAGCCAGTGCAAGGTTGGGAAGTAGCTCCTTGGGAAGCAGAAATTGCTAAGTTATACATTCAAGGAGCAAGGGAATTAGACCCAGCAAAGCGGAAAAAAATTTATGCCGAAACCCAAAGGATTACCCAAGAAAATTTACCGTTTATTTATCTAGTTAATCCCTTAGCAATGTCAGCAGTACGTAATCGCTTTGAAGGTATCCAATACTCTGCACTGGGTGGCGCATTCTGGAACATTCATGAAATTAAAATCACGGATTAATCATGGGGCATTATGAGGTATTGGAAATTAGTTATTGGACTACTGAATAAATGACAAAAAACAAAGGGCTAATTACCAATGACTGATGAAAAAACTTTGCGATCGCTACTCGTTGCGGTTGCCAATGGTAAAGTTACCCCAGATACGGCATTAGACTCACTCAAAGACTTAACTTATGAATCGGTGGGTGAGTTTGCCAAAATCGACCACCATCGCCAGCTAAGAACTGGTTTCCCAGAGGTGATTTGGGGCCCTGGTAAGACACCCGATCAAATTGCTCAAATTATGGAGGTGATGCGCCTCCGCAACCCGGTGGTAATGGCAACTCGCATTGAACCAGCAGTTTATACTGCACTGGAATCAAAAGTTAGTGGTTTGCGATATTACGAATCGGCGCGAATTTGTGCGATCGCTCCCCTTACCATCGAACCACAATTTGCGGGTGAAATTGGTATTCTTTCTGCTGGTACTGCTGATTTACCCGTTGCTGAAGAAGCTGCTGTCACTGCGGAACTTTCTGGTTTTCAAGTACAGCGTCTCTGGGATGTTGGCGTTGCTGGGATTCATCGTTTGCTGAGTAACCGCCACCTGATTGAGTCAGCATCAGTGTTGATTGTCGTGGCGGGGATGGAAGGCGCTTTACCCAGCGTTGTTGCAGGTTTAGCAAGTTGTCCCGTGATTGCCGTACCCACCAGCATTGGTTATGGCGCAAGTTTTGGTGGTTTAGCACCTTTATTGACAATGCTTAACTCTTGTGCTGCGGGAGTAGGCGTAGTAAATATCGATAATGGTTTTGGTGCAGCAGTTTTGGCGGGACAGATTTTGCGAACTGCCGAGAAATTGCGGTTGGCATCGGCTACATCTTGAGTTAAGACATTGAAGTTACATCCAATATTTCAGTAAATATCAGTAATTAATGTAAATAATAAACTGATGCTGAAATTTGCCACCCCTAACTTCTTAATCACCAAAGATGAGCAATTACAGCGATTTGACATCTCAGTTTCTTTGGCATTTGCCTGTAAATTTGACAGCATTAGCACAAACAATCACCGATCCAAACGTTATGGGTCAGATCCAAAAAGCTTGGAGCCACTTTATACAAACAGGTCAAGTGTGGGCATTGTTGATTGGTTTAGTCATTGGCTATATGATTCGGAATCTAACTAGCTACGGTTAAATTTAAAAGTTAGGAGTTGAAAGTGAGGAGTGAGAAGTTAGGAGTCAAAAACTCATAATTCCTCACTCTTAACTCTTAACTATCGCCCACCTTTTCATAATTTATGACCAAAAAAGAAACTTGGAGCCAGCGGTTTGAATCAGCGTTGCATCCAGCGATCGCTCGTTTTAATGCCAGTATAAGTTTTGATATTGAATTAATCGAATACGATCTGACTGGTTCTCAAGCTCATGCCAAAATGCTTGCTCACACAGGCATTATCTCCCCACAAGAAGGAGAGCAACTGGTTGTCGGTTTAGAACAAATTCGCCAAGAGTATCGCCAGGGGAAATTTCAGCCCGGTGTCGATGCTGAAGATGTACATTTTGCAGTTGAAGGCCGATTGACAGAAATTGTTGGCGACGTGGGTAAAAAGGTGCATACAGCGCGATCGCGTAATGACCAAGTTGGCACGGACACCAGACTCTATCTCCGCGACCAAATCCAACAAATCAAAAGCGAATTGCGAGAATTTCAAGGTGTTTTACTGGATATAGCCGAAAAGCACGTTGAAACTCTAATTCCTGGTTATACCCACCTCCAACGCGCCCAACCCGTGAGTTTAGCTCATCACCTCTTGGCATACTTTCAAATGGCGCAACGTGACTGGGAACGCTTAGGAGATGTTTCTCGCCGCGTGAATATTTCACCTTTGGGATGTGGTGCTTTAGCAGGAACTACTTTCCCTATCGATCGCCACTACACAGCCAAACTCTTGAATTTTGACGATATTTATGCTAACAGCCTCGATGGAGTGAGCGATCGCGATTTTGCGATCGAATTTTTGTGTGCTGCTAGCTTGATTATGGTTCACCTCAGCCGCCTTGCAGAAGAAGTCATTCTTTGGTCATCTGAAGAATTTCGCTTTGTCACCCTCAAAGATAGCTGTGCTACGGGTTCTAGTATCATGCCCCAAAAGAAAAACCCCGATGTCCCAGAATTGGTGCGGGGGAAGACGGGACGTGTATTCGGTCATCTCCAGGCGATGTTAGTCATTATGAAGGGGCTACCCCTGGCATATAACAAAGACTTACAAGAAGATAAAGAAGGTCTATTTGATAGCGTTAACACAGTCAAAGCGTCTCTAGAAGCGATGACGATTTTGCTCAGGGAAGGCTTAGAATTTCGTACTCAGCGGTTAGCATCAGCTGTGGCGGAAGATTTTTCTAATGCTACCGATGTAGCAGATTATCTAGCAGCACGGGGCGTTCCTTTTCGGGAAGCTTACAACCTTGTGGGTAAGGTGGTAAAAACTAGTATTGCCGCAGGTAAACTCCTAAAAGATTTGAAATTGGAAGAGTGGCAACAGCTACATCCGGCATTTGCAGCAGATATTTATGAGGCGATATCCCCCCGTCAAGTTGTTGCTGCCCGCAACAGTTACGGTGGCACTGGCTTTGCACAGGTAAACAAAGCACTCATAGCCGCCCGTGCTCAAATTGCTCAATAGAGAAATTGGGGAAAAGGAGACAAGGGGGACAAGGGGAGTTTTGGAATAAATCTCTCCCTCAATACTTGTCGGTTAAGGGTAAAAGGGGAAGGGGAAAGAAAAAACCTTTAACCTTTACCCTTTAACCTTTACCCTTTAACCTTTACCCTTTAACCTTTA
>NZ_CAWUDN010000171.1:0-10917 GCF_963920915.1 Nostoc sp. PCC 9305 | reverse complement strand
TAATTCCTTTTGATTTGCGTTCTCTCATATCGCTTTTAGTCTAAACTCCAGTTTGAAAATACAGATAATTTTTACAAAATTCTAGATATAATCAATCGCCACAACATTGATTTACTGAGTTTGCATGGTCGCACGGTGAAAGATATGTACCACGGGGCTGTGAAATATGATTTAATCGCTGAAGCCGTTAGACGAGTCGATTGTCCAGTGCTTGCTAATGGCAATATCAACTCGGCGACAACTGCTGTTGAAGTGCTTTCTCAAACGGGCGCGGCGGGTGTGATGGTGGGACGCTGGGCGATCGGGAATCCTTGGATTTTTAATCAAATTCGGCAAGCTTTGCGAAGAGAGCCGATCGCACCCGTTCCTTTAGCGGAGGTACGCCACTATATCGATCGTTTATGGCAAACCCCCACAGCGGCAACTATGCCAGAGCGATCGCGCGTCGGCTACCTGAAAATGTTCCTCAACTACATTGCTCTGAGTGTTGACACTGAAGGTCATTTTTTACGGTTGATGCGACATACTTCTACTGAGGCAGAATTATTTAACCTGTGCGATCGCGTTCTCCTGACTGATTTGACGAAAACTTTAGCCCTAGCACCTTCTTTGAGTGTGTGATATCGGGCGTTCTTGAAACTTGCTGTACATATTTTTACAGCGATGTCATCAGTAACACCATAACAAAAATATCCCCGACTTTTTAAATAAGTCGGGGATTTCAAGCTCTCAATCTTTGGTAATCCTATTTGATTTCCAAAGCTATTTAATCGTACATAATATCACTCAAATTGCACAAGCGATCGCCCCGATACTACAATAAAACCTACAGAATCAAGCCTCAGAAGCGGCTGGCGAATTCCCTCTAGAATGGCTGCATTTAAAGCAGTTTCTATCTTCAATTCTTCAGCTAATGCGTTATCCCAACTTTGCTGGTTTAAACGTAGGCGTAATTGTTCTACTCTATTGGCTAATTTTTTTTCGGCAAGTGTAGCACAACTTTGACATAAATCAATAAAATCGGGACGATTGGCAAGTAATTCTGAAGAAGCATTACGCATTTCATAGCAAAAATTTTGCCATTTACTAGGATCGACAAAATCGTCAATAATTCCTAAGCGCTCTTTTGCTAGATTGTAATCTCGTCCTTGATTATTGTTTTTATCTTTATATGGACGTTGCAGAATACTTAAAAGAGCTTTATCCTCAACAGCACGGATTGGCTGCTTGCGACCATCAACATAGATAGTTTCTATAATTGGTGGAAATAGAGCATCAACGCGGCGCTGCAAGTTTTTGAATTGAGAATTATCTAGTTTATTATCTAGTAAAACTTGTTTGGCAATTCTTAAATTTGCCTCGACTACATAATTGCATTGAAAACCGAACCACTCCTTCCCTTCTTTCGCGTCCCAAGATGCATCAGTGCGCCAGAGAGCAAAGGCTTCACCTCGGTCATCCCAGTTGATATAGTTCGAGAGTGCTTCGACAAATCCTTCGCCAACTCGAAAGAGTTTAACACCAGGATTTTGGTTTGCTACTCTGCGATTATAAGTACCAAATTGGTCTAAGGAACTCTCAGCAAAACGGTTTTGTAAATCATTTATCGGCACTAATGTTCGCGTTGTTGGTTGATAACGTCGCATCTCTGATGAATCGGGGTTATTCAGTCCTCGGAATCCCAGCGCGTCGCAAATCCAGCCTTCAATTGCTCGTTTCATGTCTAGATGACGAGCATCGTAATTATCTAGCTCTTGAAAATACTCGGTAGCAATTTCATCGTTGGCATCAATTTCATCTAGAGCATTTTGTTCGCTAATTTTGGCTATTTCTGCTTCAATTTGCTCTTGAATTGGTGAAACCATCTCTAACAATCCAGCCGCGCCTGATTGAAACAAAACTGTTTCTAATTCTGCAAGTTTCTCATCCACATAAAACTGGAGACTGGCAATTGATTGTTGGAAAATCCCAAACCCATCTTTTAATACTTTATACCAAGCATTGTGAGGGCTATCTTCCAAGTAGGGGCCAATCAAGGCACTAGATTGGATGCCAATTTTGCTGCCAATGCGGTCAAGTCTGCCAATTCTCTGCTCTAATTGATTAGGCGACCAAGGCAGGTCAAAATGAATTAACCAATCGGCAAACTGGAGGTTACGCCCTTCTTCTCCAGAGCGATCGCATACTAAAATAAAGCAGTTGGGGTTATTCTTGAACCGATTTAAGCCTTCCTCAACTTTGTCTGGTGATTCTCCAAATTGATGGCTAGCTATTGTCTCTGTACCAAAGGTATCAGATAAATACCGGACAATTTCGCCACAAGCTTGCACAAAACTGGTAAATACAACAAATTTTGGCAGAATATCGCCAGTAATTGGTCTCTTAATTCTCTGCTGTATTCTCGTGATGAATTCCTTTTGATTCTTCCGAACGTTTGCGGGAATTTTGAAATAAGTACCTAGCTGATTCAGCAGCACTGTTTTCAAATTTTCCGTCCGTTGTCCGTCCTCTTGAGGTTGACGAATAATTTTTAGTAAGGATTGGAGAATCTCTTCTTCCCCTGAGAATTTGGGGGTTGTAGTTAATAGGCGAATATCATCTTCTTTAAACTCCTGGATGAGTTTAGCATGAGGTTTCGCAGTTAAACGCGCTGTAATTACCTGCTCTAAAATGCCCAACCAAGTCCCAGCAGCGAGAAATAACAGCAGAAAAACTCGCTGATATTGCTTGTCTTCAGGAGCAACACTCCGCCATTGATTGAGGAGTTCGTGGATATCAAGCGATCGCTCATCTAAATCGTACTCTTCTTTTGGTGTAAAGTTGCGGTCAAATATCACATCTTCCACCGCAGCGCGACGGTTGCGAAGCATTCGCCGATGTAGTCGATAGATATCGCTGACGTGGACGCGAATCGCTTGGACGATTTGCTCTTGCTCAGGAGAATTTGCTTGTAAACAATTTTCTAAATCATCCGCCAGCTTCAGAAAATACTTATCTTCAGCCAAGAGGTTTCGTAATTGCTGCAAGTTGCTTTTGAGAACCTCTGGTTCTGCACCTTCTTTAAAAGAAAGCAGAAGTTTACCAATTTGCTGACGGCTTTCAACTTTGGTGCGGAAACCTGCTAGATCGCCAATTTTATAGGTTGTCGGGTCGAGCAAGTGCAACATCGCCAGAAAATCCTGCTCGTGATTGAGAACCGGAGTGGCAGATAATAAAAGTAAGCGATCGCTTTTATGAGCAAGTTCTTTGCAAGTCTGAAAACGCTGGCGTACAGTTGCATCCTTAGAGGTTGCCATTGCGGCGATGTGATGAGCTTCATCTAAAATTAAGCAGCCTATCCTTGCTTTCAGGTTGATTTTATGGATATCTTCAACCGCCAGCACCGCTACCCGTTTGCCAAAATGGGAGATGTAAAACTTGTTTTCTAACTCAGTCCGCCATTGTTTGAGCAAATATTGCGGAACTATCACTACCGCACCTTTTTTCGGTTCGTCGAGGAGGAATTGACGGAGAATCGCACCCGCTTCGATGGTTTTTCCCAGTCCCACCTCATCTGCTAACAAGTAGCGTTGAATTGGGTCTTCCAGTACCCGCCTGACTACTTCAACTTGGTGAGGATAAAGATTAATATTTGCCGAAATCAGTCCCATCATCCCGCGACTCACAGCGCGTTGCTGAGTCAAGGATTTCACGAAAGCCAATCTTTTGTCGTGGAAATAGGGCGTTTCGTGACCCTTCATCGCCAGAGTTTGGATGGGGTCTGTATTTGGTAGATTACAACGAACGTAAATATCTTCAACAGATGCGATCGCAGTTTTCTTATCTGGTAAATCAATTTGATACATTTCTGTATCATCATCCCAGATAAAAACTCTGCCAACTATCCATTTATCCTGAGTTGGGAACTTGATATAGCATCTAGCTTGGGGTTCAAGCTTGACTTCAGAGAGCGAACTTAAAGGTAAAGTTTTTTGGAGACGTTGGCCTATAGAGCAGAAATACTCAACGATCGCATTGGTATCAGATATTTCCGTAACTTTTCCGATACCCAAAGAGTTATTCTGGGACTGTACCAATAAACCAAGCTTAATCATAGATCCAGTCCCCTGAACACACTAAAAGAACCTTCCAGACTAGTTTTTAGCCCATATCTGGCAGTTTTGTCGATCAACATTATAGATAATAACTGGTATTACAGTTTTTGTTAGAGCGATATCTACGACGGGCGATGACGCTCTCTACGAGAGGCTACGCGTAGCTTGCAACTCTTACAGAGTAAGCGGACTCGCTATTCGATGCCGCTCCACCACAGCCAATTAATAAAATTAGCAATTTTCAGGTAAATGCACCACACAGTAGAGGTACAGCATTGTTCTGCTTTTACAACATATACAGTTCAATTAAATGAAAACTGCTGTAAATTCACATTTCTCAGCAAAGTTTTGCCTAAAAGCGTGACTTTGTTAAATGTTTGCCAACACAATGCCATTGCAGGGTATTGCCAAATTAAATTTGCTACGAATTAATGAAATACTGTACTTAGCTGATTTTGTGGTGTAACAGATTTACGCTTTAGCTTGAGAAGGTCACGATACAATTAAAACTATGTACATTTATTGACTATGAAGAAAATTAGAGACAACACAATTAAGCTAAATCAATTTTTAAAGTTGATGGGTATAGTCCCAACAGGAGGCCAAGCCAAGCTGATGATTCAAGGTGGCGATGTTCAAGTAAATGGGATGCTGGAAACTCGACGAGGACGGCGACTAGTACCGGGCGATAAAGTGACAATCCAAGGACAAACTTTAGAGGTGAATTTGAACAACAATGAAGACCCAGAGGTAATGATAGATTTAACCGAACAAACCGAGTAAATAAAGTTGATCTCAAAGTTACAAATTTCTTTTTTTCTTTGTGAGTAATGCTGCAAATTTCCAACAAAGTTATCATCCCACAGACTGAAATTGAAATTACTGCGATTCGCTCCCAAGGAGCAGGAGGTCAAAATGTAAATAAGGTTTCTACCGCGATCCACTTGCGCTTCGATATTACAGCTTCATCATTACCCGATTATTATAAACAACAGCTTTTAAAGCTCAACGATCGACGCATTAACCAAGAAGGAGTAGTTGTAATTAAAGCCCAGGAACACCGAAGCCAAGAGAACAATCGCGAGTCAGCCTTGAAACGACTTCAAGAACTCATTCAAAGCGCAGTTGTCGTGACAATCAAACGCAAACCCACTAAACCAACTCGCAGTTCTCAAAGAAAACGCCTTGACCACAAAAGTAAGCGCGCACAGATTAAATCAAACAGAGGACAGGTGACAGATTGTTAATTCATCGATTATTTATAGAGAACATAAGTAAATAGACATAATTAAATATAAATAGGACTTACGCAAAGGTAAGGAAAAACGAACCACAGAGGACGCAGAGGTCACGGAGGAAGAGAGTTTGAGAGAGTTTTTGCGTAAGTCCTAATAAAATCAACTCCTAGTTTGTAGTGAGCGATTTATCGCTCAGAGCAAGGATGATCGGGACTAAAGTCCTGACGACAAACTTTAAATTTATTTATGCCTAGATACTTACATATTATTCAATATGAAAAAAGATGAATAAGATATTACTAAAGATTTTGATGTTTGCGCTTTTAATCTTGTTTATCATCTCTCCCTTTGCGGCCCTTGCGAGTTTAATGCTTGTAGTGTTAGTTGCGGCATTTTTCTTTTTACTAGGGGACGTGTTTCAAGCAATTATTGGTGGCGACACCGACCCGAAAAAGTCATAAAATCAAAATTCCAAATGAAGATAGGAATTTCCCATCGTTAAGCAATCAACTAGCGCTGTATTAGATTCAACACAGAAACGCTATAAACAGCGTTCGTTTTTCGTCTCGTTCCCCTGCTCAGGCTGGGAATGCTGTTCTAGAGGCTCTGCCTAGGGTGTTGGCGGCAGAGACGCAATTGAAGTGCATTTCCAGCCCAGAGGCTGGAAACGAGAGTTTGACAAAGCTTTTAGCTTAAGTTGACACCTATGAACATTGTTGTGCCCTTACAATAATCTGTACATCACAAAGTTGCAATCTGCTGTAAATGTATTTATTAGACCTCTTGCATAAATCAAAAATAAGAAAGAACCACACCCCCAACCCCTCCCCGCTTGCGGCTACGGTGTACACACATCTTTCTAGAAAACCAAAATCGTCCTAGATCCTCCTAAATCCCCCTTTTTAAGGGGGACTTTGAGAGCTTTTTGCCCCCCAATTTATCGGGGGGTTGGGGGGATCAAAAGGCTGTGGCGCAACTCTAGAAGACTTGTGTATACACCGTAGCCTTTGGAAGGGGAGGGTTAGGGTGGAGTAAAACCCTGGTTAATCAGCTATTTCAGACTTGTGTGTACACGGTAGCCGCTTGCGGGGAGGGGTTGGGGGTGGGGTGTTAGGGACTTTTGCAAGAGGTCTATTTTAATGAAAAATATCTCTTGTATTTGGCATAATAATATTTAAACAACTTGCTATTTTATAAATAAAAACACCGAAAATTAATTTATCTGAGGAGTAATAATTATATTTGCTGAAGATAAACACACTGAGGGCTAGTAGAGCTAAACTAAAGAAAAAGAAAAATTAAAAATTAGTATTCACATTATAATAAGTGTTATGAAAATTAATTTTTGATAACTTTCATCACAGCATAAACACTTTTTTATAGTCAACATTAAGCAGAATACATAGATGCGGATAATTGGACATATCAACAACAAAAGGTACCACCCATGAGTTCCCGCGCACTGCTGTTAGTAAATCGTCATGCTCGCCAAGGGCAAAAGGGTCTATCGGAAGCGATTCAAAGTCTGAAAACATTTGGCTTTGATTTAATTGAGGAGTCTACAGAAGATCCCCAACATCTTGCTGAAGTTATACTTCGCTATAAGCATCAAGTTGACTTGGTAATTATTGGCGGAGGAGATGGTACTCTAAATGCTGCCGTAGATGCTTTAATTGAAACTCAGTTACCTTTGGGAATCTTACCTCTAGGAACTGCCAACGATCTAGCGAGAACTTTGGGAATCCCTAATTCTCTCAACGAAGCTTGCAAAATTATTGCAGATGGACATTTACAGCGCATCGACTTGGGTTGTGTGAATGGCAAACACTTTTTTAACGTTGCGAGTATGGGATTGAGTGTAAAAATTACCCAACGACTTACCAAAGAAGTCAAGCGCCGTTGGGGAGTATTTGCTTACGCTGCTACTGCATTGCAAGTGCTTTTGGAAGCCCGACCTTTTACAGCAGAGATTGCGATTAACGGTGAATTGGTTCGCGTCAAAACAGTGCAAATTGCAGTCGGTAACGGCCGCTATTACGGTGGTGGTATGGCAGTGGCTGACGATGCCACAATAGACGATCAAAGGCTAGACCTTTATAGCTTGGAAATTGAACACTGGTGGCAGGTTATATTACTGCTACCTTCAATGCGACAAGGGCGACACATACATTGGCAGAGTGTACGCTCCCATCAAGGTCAAGAAATAGAGATACGTACTCGCAAACCTCGCGCTATCAATACAGATGGTGAAATCACTACCTACACACCTGCTCATTTTCGGGTTATACCTAAAGCTATAGCTGTTTTTGTACCTCCAGAAAGCAGGAGTTAGGAGTCATTCAATTTTAGATTTTAGATTTTCCTTAAATTCAAAATCTAAAATTGGCAGAGTTTAGAAGTTATTCTCCCTCATCTCCCTCTACTAGAAAGTGGGAACTCGCATCAACTCACGCCAAATGCATCTGAGATTTTCTCAAGATATAAAATCCCTGTTGCAACGCCTAGCTGAACAACCGCTGACTCTAGGTGATATTCTGACAGAAACCTCAGAACGGGGCTTCAGCCTGGTAATTACATTATTAGTTTTGCCTTTTTTACTTCCTATGCCACCGGGATTAACTGGCCCTTTTGGTGGTGCTTGTTTGCTGTTGTCAGTGCAAATGGTTTTAGGAAGGCGATCGCCTTGGCTACCGAAAAGAATCGCTAACTACAAATTTCCTCGTTCCTTCGCCCAGTTACTTTTACAAAATTTGGGACGGCTTACCAAAGTTTTCCATAAAATCGCCCGTCCCCGATTAGCAAAAATAGCTCATAATCCTTTAATTTGGCGAATTAATGGGTTTTGTATCTCTTTATTAACAGTATTACTAATATTACCAATTCCGTTTACAAATCCTATCCCGACTATCGGTATTTTACTTTTGACTGTTGCCACCATAGAATCTGATGGTTTATTAATTTGCATCAGCTACGGCATTACTGCCCTAATTACCTTGTTGTTTGGATTTATTGGTTATGCATTGTGGTTAGCTCCCAGTTTGCTGCCATCGATATTGAAATAATAAAAGCCTCCAGCTTTTGGCTGAAGGCTGTAAATTCTTAGGGTGCATCTACCATTTATTAATCCGCTTTATTTATTGCCATATCCGGGCAAATTAGATTTTTAAGCAAATTTATTTTCTTGCCAAATAAAAAAGTGTCAGCAATAAAAAAGCCTCCAGCTTTTGACTGAAGGCTGTAAATTCTTAGGGTGCATCTACCATTTATTAATCCGCTTTATTTATTGCCATATCCGGGCAAATTAGATTTTTAAGCAAATTTATTTTCTTGCCAAATAAAAAAGCCTTCAACTAAAAGCTGAAGGCTGTAATTTAATTAAGGTGCATCTACCATTTATTAATCCGTTTTATTTATTGCTATATCCGGGCAAATTAGATTTTTAAGCAAATTTATTTTCTTGCAGAATAAAAAAGTATCAACAATAAAAAAGCCCTCAACTAAAAGCTGAAGGCTGTGATTTAATTAAGGTGCATCTACTATTTATATATCCGCTTTAGTTGTTGCTACATCAGGAAGAATTGAAAAGAAATGGATGCTTGTGGAATTGATTTCGTTAGCTACAACGGTAGTACTAGTCTCCGAGGATCGCCTTCGGTATTTGACTAGGTAATCATTGACCAACTTCACATTAATTTTACAATTAGCCCTATTTTCCTCTGAATACACAAAGTTTCTGTTAATATCTCTGATTGGATATCCGCAATAGTACGAATTTAGTTTATTAGTTGGGTATATGACTATGAAAGTTAGACACACCCAACTTGATGAAGCGATCGCAATTTCTATTAGCCCTTGCTAGTCTTAGTATTGTCGGGGGGAGCTTTTTTCTGAGAACAACTTTTAGCAGTACTAGCGAGCCTAAAATTATAACTGATACATCACGCTACAAAGAAATTCGTAATCAGCTATGGTCTGAAAATGACCAAATAAAACATTTTCCTAATGAGATACCCCCTGATGCTAAAGACGTTCGTATTGCTTACTCTCCCAAAGTTTTGCAAGGAAGTAGTTTTTTTCAAATTAGGTTAAAAGAGCCACCAAAGAAGATAGAAAAATTACTTTCACAATACAGAAATAGTGCCAAGCACAAATATATAGGTGGTGACACAAACGACCACATAAACCAACCTAACGGTGTGCCGACAACTTTCTTCTATACTAGTGATTCTCCTACAGAATCTTTTCCAGCTACTTATGAAATATTGGTATTGAATACAGATGACAAAGGTAGACCTGGCTTTAAGTGGAATCATGGAGATAGCTACGGCGTTGCTATTAATAGTTCCACCTCAGAAATTATCTATTGGTCTGAAAAATGGTAATTAGCAATTAAAATTAATTTTTAATTGCTATGAGAAAAATCATTATTTTTGACATAGGACTTCAGAAAAAATATCTGGATCGGCGGCAATTATACTTTCAGAGAAAACCGCAAGAAGAATCAGTCAATTGGGAGGCTGAATTTAGCAAAAATTTCCACAAAATATTTTTTGAGATTGAGATAGCAATAAAGGTAAATGTGTGTTTCAACTTTTGCAATAGCTTCCATTGAAAAATTATGGGTGCAGCAAACTAACCTTCATTTCATTACTAAGTAATGCTTGTACTCTTTTTGGTATATCACTTTGGGTAGTTAAAACTTATAGCCAACATCGCTAAAATTTATAAGTGCTTAAAAACTATCTAAATATGTATAATGCCAACTGCTTTAATTACTGGTGCTTCTAGTGGTATTGGTAAAGCCTTTGCCCAAGAACTAGCTGCACGCAAGACAAATCTTGTACTCGTTGCTCGTTCTGAAGATAAACTAAGCCAATTAGCTAAACAACTACAAGAACAACACAACATTCAAGTAGACGTTATAGTTAAAGACCTCACAGAACCTAATGCAGCAGCTAGTGTATTTGATGCCACAAAATCAAAAGAATTAACTATTGACTTATTAATCAACAATGCTGGTTTTGGTTACTATGGCGACTTTGCTGAAGGAGATGGAGAAAAACAAGTCAAAATCGTACAATTAAATATTTTAGCATTGGTAGATTTAACTCATAAGTTTTTACCCTTGATGCGGCAACGTCGTTCTGGAAGTATTATTAACGTATCCTCTATTACCGCATTTCAACCAATACCATACCTTTCTGTTTATGCTGCAAGTAAAGCTTTTATTCTCAGCTTTAGTGAAGCATTATGGGCAGAAAATTATGAGTATGGTGTTCGTATTTTAGTCACTTGTCCAGGGCCAATAGAAACAAACTTTTTTGCAGAAGCTAATTTTCCTCCAGCGCTGGCAGGCAGTACAGATAAAGTTTATTCTTCCGAAAAAGTGGTTTGGGAATCTTTAGAGGCTTTAGAAAAAGGCTATCCAACTGTTATTAGCTCTGATACTACCACTCAAATTAGAAGCAAATTATCTCGGCTTGTACCGCGCAAACTTCTACTGAATATGTTAGCGAAACGCTTTAAAGCCTAAGGGAACTCCAAGAAATAAATTATCCAATATTGTGGGGTGGGCATCTTGCCCG